>NZ_JBAELF010000094.1:0-4339 GCF_056211015.1 Candidatus Egerieousia sp. | reverse complement strand
TTATCAGGCAGTTGCCGATACCCTGTTCCTCTGCGGACCTGTAGATGTGGATCTTTATTACAGGACAAGCGGAGAGGATCTGGACTTCATTGTAAAGGTGCTTGACGTTACTCCTGACGGCGCTGAGATGCTCATTCGCGGTGATGTTTTCCGCGCCCGCTACGCCCACGGCTTTGACAAACCTCGTTTCCTTACTCCGGACAAGCAGGAGCACCTGCAATTTGCACTGAACGATGTAGTTCATTATGTGCTTCCGGGGCATCATATCCGCGTGCAGATACAGAGCAGCTGGTTCCCGCTCATAGACATCAACCCTCAGACAGCCGTTCCTAACATTTTCAAGGCCGAGGAATCTTATTATAAGGCTGCAACGGTTACAATAATTCACAGCCCGGAAGCAGAATCAAGTATATGTCTCCCAGTAGTCAACGGCAAGTAATTCAATAAGGGAATTTCCATGAAAACACTTTGCATCATTCTTACTATTGCCATTTCCAGACTGCTTGGAACCTATACGCTCAACGACAGCTATCCCGAGGTGAACATTACTGTTGAGGCTCCACTGATGATGGATTCCACCAAGGCAACCGAGATTATCTTCTATGCCCTGCCGAACGGGAACAGCATTGAATGGACGGCAGGAAAATTCACCACCCCGGATGACGACTGGCACTATGATATCCAGCATATCTCCGCGCAGACCAAGTACATGAGGGAGAATGACCAGTCAAGGAACTACATAACCGTGTATCTGATGGATGCAAAACGTTCCTGGACTTCCTGGCGGCACAGGCACGCAGACGTGCTCCCGCAGGTACTTCCGGCAATAATCAACGATATTTCGGGACTTTACGAAAAATATAATCCAACAATCACCCTGAGCAGCCATTCAGGCGGCGGCTATTTCCTTTTTGAATATCTGCGCACGGCCGAACCGATCAATCCCAGAATCAAGCGTTTTGCCTTTCTTGACAGCGTGTACGGTTACCTTGAGGAAGTACATTGCAGGAAACTTACCAACTGGCTCAAGGAAAAGGACCATTACCTGAGCGTGATATCGTACGAGGACATTACTGTCATTTACAACGGAAAGCCTCTTGTAACAAAGGAGGGCGGCACATGGGGCAGAAGCCATGCAATGATACGCGACCTGTCCGGAACGTTTAAAATCAAGCTGCAGGAGGATGACTCATCAGAGGTCTGGCGCGGCTTGAAAGGACGAATATCCTTCAAACTCATCAAGAATCCCGACGGTGAAATCTGGCATACTGTGCTGGTTGAGAGGAACGGATTCATTGACTCCAGCTGGTCAGGAACGGAAAAGGAGGGCAGGGGATACTCCTTCTGGGGTGATAGAGCTTATTCAAAGTACATCAGCGATGCAGGCTGTCACAGCACTGAGGTGAAGTCCGCAGACCTGAAACCTCTTCCTTTTTTCATGGAACAATACTATCTCTGTAAGTTGGAAGTAATATAACATATATAACAGATTATGGCTATAAAAATCTTAAGCGTAGATGATGAAATGGATCTTGAACTGCTGTTCACACAGTATTTCCGCAGGAAGATCCGTAAAGGGGAGTATGAATTTTTCTTTGCACACAACGGGCTTGAGGCACTTCAGGTGCTTCTTGCACATCAGGATATAGATATTGTCCTTTCAGATATCAACATGCCTGAAATGGACGGCCTTACCTTGCTTGCAAAAATCAACGAGATGCGCAATCCCGCCTGCAAGTGCATTATGGTGAGCGCATACGGTGATATGAGCAACATACGTCAGGCAATGAACAACGGTGCATTCGACTTTGCCACAAAACCAATCGACCTGGATGACCTGCAGCGTTCCATAGACAACGCCGTTGCACAGATAGAGTATATACATCAGTCGCAGAAGGAGCACAAGACACTTGAGGATCTTCAGGGAGATTTGAAAGCGGCAAGGGACATACAGCATGCCATCCTTCCAAAGAATTTTGATATTGACAGATTCCCTGATATGGATATCTGTGCCAGCATGGAGGCGGCAAAGGATGTGGGTGGTGACTTCTATGATTTCTTCCCTATCGATGATACAAGGATGGGTTTCGTGATGGCTGATGTCAGCGGCAAGGGCGTTCCCGCAGCAATGATGATGGCTGTTGGCCGCACAATGATCAAAGCCATAGGCAGCCGGGGGATAGCATCCAGTGAATGCATGAAAACGGTCAACAATCTTCTATGCAGGGAGAATACTGATTACATGTTCATAACCACATTCTACGGAATAATTGATACCGTTACCGGAGAAGTTGACTATACGAATGCCGGTCATAATCCTCAGTATGTGCTTCATGCTGATGGTACTCTGTCTGTTCTGAATCCTGTAGGCAACATTGCATTGGGAATCATGGAGGATATGGACTATAAGAGCAGTTCAACAGTCCTCATCCCCGGGGACCACATTGTCATGTTCACCGACGGCGTTACTGAGGCCGAGAATTCAAGCTATGAACAGCTTGGGGAGGAAAAGCTCGAGTCCCGCCTCAGGACATTGGCAGGAGCGGGGAGCAAGGAGATTGTGGAGTCTGTCAATGGTCTGGTAAAGGATTTCGCAAATGGGAATCCACAGAATGATGACGTTACAATTCTAGTAATTGGAAGGAAATGAGTTCCGTTCGTAAAATCATATATATAAGCACCACGGCCCTTCTTGTTACGGCCATGATTGTTCTGGCCTATTTCATGGGAAAGAGCAATGGTACGGACTATGGAACGGTTGTGAGCGTTGAGGATATGGACGAGCTCGTTACCAACGAGCAGGAGGCAACCGTTGTAAAGAGGGTGAGCCAGCAGATGGAGGCAATAGCCTATCAGCAGAAAACCATTTCCGAGATGCAGAGGGACCGTGCGGAGGAGCAGTCAAGGATTGCAATCAGCATGCGCGACAAGGCCGAGAAGGAGAGTCAGGCCGCACGTTCGGCAGAGAACAGGGCCCTCCAGCTGGCACACGAAGCGGAAGCTTCCGCACTGGAGGCTGCAAGGCAGAGGGATCAGGCCACGTTGGCCAAGAGGATTTCTGATACTCTTACCTATCGTACGCTTGGTAGGACATTGGCAAGCAGTTCGATATATGATTACGAGGATGGTCAGTTCGATATGGCGGCGGCATTGGCATACGCAAGCTGGTATTTCCTTGACAAGTACAAGGGAAATGTGTATCTGCCGGAATGTTTCCAGGCTTTGAACCGGTCTGCGAATGCCAGTATGTACACATATATGCATGGTAGGGGGGCGGTAGGGGGCATTGCCGCACTTGAGAACGGTGCCTGCATCCTGGTTTCGGATTATGGGGAGATAGAATATCAGACCGTTCCCGGAAAGGAAGGGAAGGTGCTTCTTCATAATAAGGAATTCGACTTCCGCGCAGTATGTTCACATAATGACAGGGCCTACGCATTATCCCTGCACGGTCCTGTGTGCTTCATTGAGAAAGACAGTGTTTTACATTACATTGCGCTGCCTGAAGGAAACTATACAGGTATAGCCTGTGCCGGCAAAGACCTTCTTTTTATATGGGGAGGCAGGAATATCCTGTGGATGGACTCACAAAGCGGCAGACCGGTATCAATATCAGAGGGAATAGGCAGTATAAGCGCTGCATTGTATTACGGCGGGAGCATGCACGTGTTCTTTGAGGACGGGAGGAGCGCCGTGCTGGACAGCAAAGGCGGAATGACTTACGAAGAGTCACCGTTTGACGAAACTGTTACTGCAGTTCATTACGATGCGGGCGCTGACTGTATATATTATGGCGGAAAAAGCGGTCACATTCTCAGAAAGAACCTTGCAGACGGTTCCGGCAGTGTGCTTTATGGACACACGAGCCGCATATCGTTCATAAGTGCCATGAATGGGATAGCAGTAACGGGGTCATACGACAAGAGTGTGTGTCTGTGGAACATAGCAATGTTAAAGAACCTTAATGATATGCTCATTCCCGCCGCAATCACGTCCAAGTCATGGCCGATGTCGGCAAAACGTTTGAACGATGCCGAAATGCTGGTTGGGTACAGCAATGGAACCGTGGCCCGTTATAATGTATCAGCATCTTCTTTGGCTGCAAGAGTCAGGACCGGAATCAAACGGAATCTCACACAGGCAGAATGGCGGCAGTATATGGGTGCCAATGTTCCGTACATCAAATTCAAATAGCATTTGCAATGAAACCCTCATGACATAATTTGTAGTCGCCAAAGTTCATGAAAAGGGTTGACGCCCGTCTATATTATATACACCAATATACATTAGACTATGGCAGACATCCAGTTCACACAGGTCGTATCGCGCGGTTGCGGTA
>NZ_JBAELF010000093.1:0-3477 GCF_056211015.1 Candidatus Egerieousia sp. | reverse complement strand
TACCGCAACCGCGCGATACGACCTGTGTGAACTGGATGTCTGCCATAGTCTAATGTATATTGGTGTATATAATATAGACGGGCGTCAACCCTTTTCATGAACTTTGGCGACTACAAATTATGTCATGAGGGTTTCATTGTTCACCCTTACCGGCAGTACGAAATGCCTGAACTCCCTCTCGGGAATGTCCCATTTCATCCTTTCCCTGACCTCGAGCGTTTTGGCAACATTCTGCTCCCAGTACTCGCGAGGATACACCAGACTGTCAGGAAGAGGCATTGACCCGTACAGGAACTGCACATAATCAGACTCCCTTTCCTTTTCACTCCTGCACCCCGATAGTGCTGTAAACAAAGTTGCCAGTGCAACCAGTATCAGGATTATCTTTGACTTGCTGCTATTCATTCCTTTCATTGTTTTTTGCAGGCGGCAAGGCGGGTGCCGTGGAATTCGCGGGCGCCGGTGGCTGCGGCCAGACTGTTTATGTTTTCAGTGGTTACGCCCGAGCCGGGCATTATGATTATTCGGCCTGCGGCCTGTTTTACAAGTTCTGCAATCAGAGCCCGACCTTGTGGCGCCGTGTCCTGCATACCGGAGGTGAGAAGCCTGTTGCAGCCTAGTGAGATTATATCCTCCAGTGCCTGATGCGGATTGGAGCAGTGGTCAAAGGCTCTGTGGAAGGTGATGCTCATGCCTTGGGCTGCGGCAATCAGGAGCCGCATGGCTTCGAGATTGACTGAACCATCGGGGTGAAGTATTCCTATGACTACTCCGTTTGCTCCCGCACTGCGGCAGAATCCTATGTCCGATATCATCTGCTGGATTTCTTCCGTTGAATACACAAAGTTGCCACTGCGAGGCCTGATGAGAACATTCACGGGGATGCCTGTCTTTATAGCGGCAAGAATCTGGCTTCGCTCAGGCGTTACTCCGCCAATGGAAAGATCACGGCAGAGCTCAACTCTTGAGGCTCCGTTTTCCAGAGCCTCAAGTGCCTGTTCAGTACTCGTGCAGCATCTTTCCAGTATCAATCCGCCCATATCAGAATATTGATTCGCTGGTTTCGGTTGTGAAAAGTTCCAGGGCCTTCATTCCCATGATGCTGTTGCCACGGCTGTTAAGGCGCGGACTCCATACGGCAATCGAGTACTTCGATGGGTAAATTGCAGCAATACCGCCGCCAACACCGCTCTTGCCAGGAAGCCCCACAAGGAAGGAGAACTCGCCAGCCTCATCGTAGAATCCGCAGGTCTGCATTATTGCGTTCAGACGTTTTACCTGGGATTTTGTGAGTTCAACTCCGTAGTGGCTGAAAGGGCGGTCACTATGAGCGAAATTCAGAAAGGCTGCGGAGAGTTCAATGCAGTTCATCTCAAGGGAACAGAGCGTGCAGTACAGATTAAGCACATCATTGATGCTGTTGTTCAGGTTGTGATGATACTTGAGCAGATTGGCTATTGCCGCATTCATGTAGCAGGTCTTGAACTCGGATTCGGCAATCCTTCTGTTATAGACGATTGAATCATAGCCTGTTCTGTTGTTGCTGGTATTTGCGCGGTTCTTTTTGCCATTTGCGCTGTTAATTTCTGCATCTTCGCTTGCCAAACCGTCCGCACACAGTGTGCGTACGAAATTCAGGAAGAATTCCTCGGGCTTTTCCAGATGGCTCAGCAGAATGTCCGTAAGCACAAGAGCACCTGCGTTTATGAAAGGATTGCGTGGAATTCCATGCTCATATTCCAACTGCACCAGGGAGTTGAATGCGGTTCCGGAAGGTTCCTTGCCCATTCTGCTCCAAAGATTCTCTCCCTCAAGATTCAAGGCTATCGCCAGTGAGAAGACTTTTGAAATACTTTGGATGGTGAAGCGCTCGCAGCTCTGTCCCAGTTCAAATGTTCTGCCGTTGCACAGGCTGAGGCAGATCCCGAACTGATCCGGATTCACCTCCGCCAGGGCGGGTATGTAGTCCGCCTGCTTGCCTTCCTTTGCAAGCGGCTGGATTTCATTGTATATGTTTTCAAGAATCTGCTGATAATTAATTGTCTTGCTCATCTTCAGGTACTATCAGATTTAAGAATACAGCCAGTATGAATACAATGGCAACGCAGTTCTCTGCGAAAACCATTCTGAATACTTCGGGGAAAATATTGAATATTGCAGGAATCCGGGTGAATCCGAAACCGATGCACAGAGGTATGCCTGTGATTATCAGATTCCTTTTTGTGAATCCGCTTTTTGAAATCATTTCAAAGCCGGCGTAGAGGATGCTTCCGAACATGAGTATTGTGCATCCGCCGAGCACGGCATTAGGAATTGTGTTGAGTACAATGCCGAAAACAGGGAAGAGGCCGCCCAGTATCATCAAAGTTGCTCCAACGGCTATTGTGAAGCGGTTGACTATCCTTGAAATGGCAATCAGACCTATGTTCTGGGCATATGTGGTGATTGGCGTGCAACCCAGCATTCCGGCAACCGAACTTATGAATCCATCGCATGAAATGGCTCCTCCCAGTTCCTTGTCGGTAATTTCGCGCTTGAGGGCACTATAGCATAGAGCGGAACTGTCGCCTATTGTTTCGGTTGCGGAAACAAAGAATATGCTGAGCATTGCCAGGATATCGGAAATGTAGAATTCAGGCTTGAAAGGAAGGAATCTTGGCATTGATATGATTTTCACGTTGTGAACTGAAGAGAAATCCACCGCACCTATGCAGAGTGCCAGAATGTATCCTGCAGCAAGTCCTCCAAGTATTGAGAGTGCGCGAAGTGTGCCTTTAGCCCTGGCATGCAGCACTACGCATACAACAAGTGATACAGTCCCGAGAATCCAGTTCCTTGCGCTGCCGAAATCCGTTGCATCCGATCCTCCGGCAAAATCGTTGGCGCCTATCGGCACAAGGGTGAGGCCTATTGCCGTTACAACTGTTGCGGAGACAACTTTAGGTACGAACTTTATCCAATATTTGTGAAAGAGTCCGAAGCACCCTTCAATTATGCCGCCAACAATAATGGCACCAATGAGAGAGCCCATTCCGTGCCTGGCAACTATTGCAATGGCAACTGAGAGGAATGTGAAACTTATACCCATTACAATTGGGAGTCTGGCACCTATGCGCCATACGGGGTACAGCTGGATAAGTGTACCGATTCCTGCAATGATCATGCAATTCTGTAGTAGCATTGCGCTGGTTTCCTTGTCAAGTCCGGCTGCGTTTGACAGAATTATTATGGGTGTGATGTTTGCAACAAACATGGCAAGAATGTGCTGCAGGCCAAAGGGGATGGCCCGTAGCAACGGTACACGCCCGTTGAGCTGATATAAGTTTTCTGTGCTTCCTTTCATACGAAAATTAATTGTGCCGTTTCTGGTTATTCCGGCGTTATTTGACTTGTTTTTAATACATTTTGAGCCAATGGCACAAAAAGAGAGAGCACTCACAAGGCTGCAAGTGCGAGGTTGACATCTTAGCAATTTTA
>NZ_JBAELF010000092.1:0-27974 GCF_056211015.1 Candidatus Egerieousia sp. | reverse complement strand
GTCCGAACCTTCACGGCTGATCTGGCCGCTTGCGATGTAGGCATCTTCATTCAAGCCGCCGGCACCCCTGATGAGACGTGCTATCGTGAGAGTGTCGCTGAAATAATACACGCCAGGAGTCTGCACCGCTCCGTCAATGGTGACAAAGCGGTCGCCGTTCATGTCTTCGTGGCTATACAGGGTAATGATATCTTCGCGTTGAAGAATGATCTTCCTGGTTCCGTCCAGCACCTGAGCAAGGTCGAAGGTGAAGAACTCCGGCTGACGGTTCGCATCCTTGCGGCTGACCTGCCCCTTCCCTGTGTATGCGCCATCAACGAGTCCCCCGGCTGCCTTGACAAGCGATGCCAGATCGGTGATGCCATTACCTAAGGCGTATGCACCAGGATACTTGACAGGGCCGAAAATGGATACGGTGTTCTGGTCCACGGCTTTGTAGTTGCGCACGCTTACTTTGTCTCCGTCCTGTAGTTTGAACGAAACGAACTCAGACTCGGGCACGTCTATACTGGTATTGCCCGAAATGCTGCGTCTGTAGACATTGACAGCACTCTTCTGGGCTTGAAGTGTGAAACCGTCGGCATAGGAGATGAGGTCCTTGATTGTCTCGCCATCAACAATCTCATAACGCATCGGACGTTTGACAGCGCCGGCAACCGAGACAACGCTGTTATATGCGGCAACGTTTATGACATCCCCGTCCTGAAGGCGGAGGTTCTCATTGAATTTACCCTTGAACAGGAAATCATACAGGTCAAAATCGGCAATCTTGCGTCCGTGGCGGTAGAGAGTCATCTTTCGCACGGAACCGTTGTCCTTCACTCCGCCTGCCATATAAATGACAGACGGGATAGTGGCAAGCGACGGCACAGAATAGAGTCCTGGCGTAACAACTTCACCTGACACGTTGATGGAAACACCCTTGATTTTACCAATGGAGAGCCGCAAGAAAGTGTCGGGATTGCTGCCGGATAGTCCGGAGTAGATGCGTCCGAGCTGCTCCCGGAGAAATTCCTCCGCCTTACTTAGCGTAATACCGGAAAGATATACCGGTCCTAGGTCGGTAACGGAGATGCTTCCGTCATTGCCTATAGTGGCGGCAACATGCGATACAGTTGCACCCCAGATATCAATTACCAGCTCATCACCGGGACCGAGTACGTATGCCGCAGGGACAGGAGCATTGTAGCTCGGGATAATGCTCAGGCCTGAAGAAGTGAGGTATGAATGGCCGTAGATATCATCGTGTCTGTCCACAACCGGTTTTTTGGTGTTTCCAATGGCAGTGACTTCTTTCACAGGAGCGTTAAATGCCGTTGCTGGAGCCAGTGCGGAGGTCGCTGCGGGTGCAGGTGACGGAGCCGCTGATGCAGTTGTCCCGCCATTCGTGATATTATGGTTGAGTACTGCATTGATTTCGCTGTCGGTATAACCGTAAGCGCGAGCCATTGACTTGGCGGCCGCAAGTTCCGATGCGCTCTGAGCCGATGCGCACACGGAAAGTAATGCCGCCACCACAATTGGGATCAGTTTGATGATTCTCTTCTTGTTCATGTCTGTTGTTTTATTTTATTCTTGTTATTCTCATTTTTCCTGCCATTCCGGCCTGCATCAGTCTGCCGGAACTTCATCGTATTCCGTAAACTTGCTGTTCTTGCTCTTGAACTCAGGAACGATTCTCTTCATCAGCTTCACCATATCAGGAATATTCACAGCCTTGGAGTATCTGGTGAGTTCTTCCACAGCGGCGAGTACCTCCTGATAGCTATACTCCCTCACCTTGGCAACACGAATGCGGTTGTGGGAGGTAGGTTCGGTGTTCTCGGACTTGGCCAGAACCTCTTCGTATAGCTTCTCACCCGGACGCAAACCGGTGTATTCTATCTGAATATCCTCACCAACCTTCAATCCGGCAAGTTCTATCATACGCTTTGCAAGATCGGCAATCTTCACGGATTCTCCCATATCAAAGACGAATATCTGGTTGCCGGTGCTCATAGTTGCGGCTTCCATCACCAGGCGGCAGGCCTCGGGGATGGTCATGAAGAAGCGAGTGATGTCAGGATGGGTAACGGTAACAGGACCTCCATTCTCTATCTGCTCGCGGAAACGTGGAATAACGGAGCCGTTGGAGCCGAGCACGTTGCCGAAACGGGTGGTAACGAACTTTGTCTTTCCCTGAACTTCACCTTTTGCGAGCGCAAGGCCGAGGCTCTGGACATAGATTTCTGCAAGACGCTTGCTGCAACCCATTATGTTTGTAGGATTCACAGCCTTGTCGGTGGATATCATCACCATCATCTCAACACCGTACTGCACGCATTTGTCGGCTACCATTCGTGAGCCATGGACGTTGGCGAATACGGCTTCGCAAGGGTTCTCCTCCATAAGAGGAACGTGCTTGTATGCAGCTGCGTGAAAGATTACCTGAGGAAGGAAGTTGCGGAAAGCATAGTCCAAACGGTCCTTGTGGCGGACGCTTCCTATTACCGGAACGAAGTCGAGCTGCGGGAATCGGGCCTCGAGTTCGAGACGAAGGTTGTGCATAGGAGTCTCGGCATTGTCGTATAGGACAAGGCGTTTGATACCGAAGGTGGCCAGCTGGCGGCAGAGTTCGGAGCCTATGCTGCCTGCAGCACCCGTGACCATTATGACCTTGCCGCTGAAATTCCGTTTGATCTCGTCCATTGAGATTCTGATTTCGGGACGGCCAAGAATGTCTTCTATCTTTACCTGACGGATGCCGCCTTTCATCACCTTGCCGCCTATGACTTCATCAACGGAAGGGGTGATGAGGGTCCTCACGTTATTGGCAGTGCAATATCTGACGAGTCCCTGCTCTTCTTTCTTCACCTCTTCATCGGTGGTAAACAGTATGGCGTGGAGTGAGAAATTCTCGGCAATCTTCTTGAATTCGGATTCGCTCTGGCATCTGAGTACAGGATAGCCGGCAAGTTTGAGGTTGCCCTCGTTGGCTTCGGGCGTAATGAACCCCATAAGACGGTAGTGACTGGAACTGCTGAAGCGTGAGATTGCAGCAACGGCCTTGTAGGAGGTGCCATAGACGAGTATTCTACGCTTGTGGGTGATGTCGTTCACCTTGGAGCGGTAATAGCGGTAAATGTCAACCATCAGAAGGCGCAAAGCAAGGGCCATTACCAGAGTGAGGAGGAAATTGGCAAGGATGGCTATGAATACGGAGTTGTTGAAGGTACAGGTGAGAGCAACGAGCGCTCCAAGCAGGATGTTTGCAAAGAATATCGCCCACGAATAGCGGCGGATATCACTGAGGGTGGCGTGACGCACTATGATATTGTAAGTCTTGAACAACAGCATCATAAGTGCCGAGATGACCGACGCCCCTCCAATCCACCATAGGGCAAATGTAAAGCGGTAAGCAGGAGAATTTGCCAGAAAGTTCAGAACGAGCAACGTTATTACAGCCGAGGCCACGGCGGTCAACATATCCAGCGCAAATATCACCTTTGCGCTCAGATACTCCGAAACATACTTTGTTATACTCTTCATTTGGGGATTATTTTACCCCCCCCCCGTAAACTTATTGATTCTCAACAAGTTAAAGGGGAGCTGATTCTTTTTGTACTGAATTGGGATATTTTTCTGCTATAATCTTCCATCAACTATCTCCCTTTGGAGGACGCCCTTTACATCATAGATGACTCCGCCCCGGCGGACAAGCTTCCTCAGGTCCAGCGAGAGGAATTCCTTGTGGGCAACGCCAAGGATGGCGGCATCGTATTCATTGCCATCGCCAAGTTGGGTGATTATGTCAATGCCATATTCCTGCCTTACCTTCTCCGGATTTGCCCAAGGGTCATAAACGGTGATGCTGGCGGTATATTCCTGCAGTGTGTGGTAGATGTCAACTATCTTGGTGTTGCGTATATCGGGGCAGT
This sequence comes from Candidatus Egerieousia sp., assembly GCF_056211015.1. Taxonomy (NCBI): domain Bacteria; kingdom Pseudomonadati; phylum Bacteroidota; class Bacteroidia; order Bacteroidales; genus Candidatus Egerieousia; species Candidatus Egerieousia sp. Next base: position 24,057 of record NZ_JBAELF010000092.1, on the reverse strand, counting down.
TCTCCTTGAAGGTGATGCCCAGTATGAGGATTCTTGCATCCTTTACCATCACGCCCTTTTTGTTCATGCACTTTATGGTCTGATCTGCAACATATGAGCCCATACCGTTGTTGAGCTGGCGTGCGGCAAACATTATTCGCGGAAGAACGCCATAGACCTGTGCCTTCTGTATGAGGTAGTAAGGGTCAACGCTTATGCAGTGGCCGCCTACCAGTCCCGGTTTAAGCTTAATGAAATTCCATTTGCTGGATGCGGCTTCGATTACATCGTTGGTGTCTATGCCCATTGCATTGAAAATCTTTGCGAGCTCGTTCATAAAGGCTATGTTCACGTCGCGCTGGCTGTTTTCAATTATCTTGCTGGCCTCGGCCACCTTGATTGAAGGGGCCTTGTGTGTGCCGTTCACAAGCACGGTGTTGTAAACTCTGTCAACTATCTCTGCTATTTCAGGTGTTGAGCCTGAGGTCACCTTGCGTATCTTCTCCACCGTGTGCTCCTTGTCGCCCGGATTGATTCTCTCAGGTGAGTAGCCGGCAAAGAAGTCCTGGTTGAACTTGAGGCCGGAGACTCTTTCAACAACAGGCAAACACTCCTCCTCCGTCACGCCTGGATATACCGTTGATTCATAAACAACTATATCGCCTTTGTCTATTACCTTGCCAACTGTTTCGCTTGCGCTCAGGAGAGGCCTCAGGTCCGGATAATTGTTTGCGTCAACAGGTGTTGGTACGGCAACAATATAGAAATTGCTGTCCTTTATGTCCTCTATCCGGCTTGTGCATTTGAAGCCGTGGTTGCCGATAGCGTCCTGCAGCAGTTCGTCACTTACCTCAAGCGTTGAATCGTGTCCCTGCATAAGGGTGTTCACGCGTGTCCGGTTCATGTCAATGCCTACGGTCCTGAACTTTGTTGAGAACAATCTTGCAAGCGGAAGGCCAACATATCCAAGGCCTATAACCGCTATTCTTATTTCGTTCATATATTCGTTGAAACCAGCTTTAATCTTATCTGTATCCTTGTACTCTTCCTTCCCGTTAATCTTGGCCACTTACAGACCTACGCAAGCTGTTCTGTAAGAATGCCGAAGTTTCCTAACCGTTGATCTTCTCAAGCATCGATTGCGGGATGTAAGCCGTGGCCACTGCCGCCACCCCGTTCACGCTCACCACAAAACGTCTGTCACCCTTAATTCTCACTATATAACCTTCCGCTCCTTTGAATATGCCTTCCGTGACTCTTACCCTGTCGTTCTTCCTGAGTTCCCCTTCATATATGTCCAGATGCTCGCAACCTTTGGTCAGCACAAAAATGAAGGTATCCATTTCAGCATCAGGTATCCGGGCTATCTCCTTAGTGCTTGGATCTCTGTATACGCCTGCCAGACTTCTCATGTTTGTAACAAGCTTCTCAATATACGGCTGCCCGGCCCTAACGAAAACCAGGTTCTGGAAAAGCACTTCCTTCTTAACTTCCTCCTTGTAATTCAGGTCGATTGTTCTGGTTATCCGCATTGGTATGAAATAACGCTTGCCATCGTTGCAGATGGTATCCATGAAGAACTTCTTTCCGTTCCTGAATATTCTGAACGCATACCAATGTTCAACCAAGTCTGACATAATTGTTTGCCTATGAGTAATTCTGACTCTGCTACCAGCTTCACTGCGGAAGGTTTACTCATTTTGCATACACCTTCCGCACCAGCAGCGGATTTTGAAGCAAAAACTCTAGTTTCAGATATGTACATAACTCTCCCCAAAACGCCTCGGAACGCAAAAAAACCGTGGCGATTCAGAAAAAAAGAGTTGGCGGAATAAGCATTTCCATCTTCCCGCGCCTCAGAAGCCCGCGAATCCACAGGCTCTACTGATAACCCCAGCAAATTTCCGTATTTAGTACATCCAAATTGCTATTTTACAAAGATACTATGATTTTGTGAGAAAAACAAATAGAAAATACACTGCTCCCTTTACAGATTGAAAGCCTGCTCATATATTCACTCTATCTCTCAAGCTTATGTTTTGATATTCTGCGCAGTTGCATTGTGTTATACACATTGTGCCAGATGGAGTAGAATCCTCCGGCAAGAGAGGTGACCGGGTTCAGGAAGGTATAGCCCATCCAGATGCCGAAAACGGTATTCTTCTGCCCGAGTGCCTGGCCGGCGGTTATCCTGTTGCTGCAGGCGGCGCCGGATTTCCCATCGTAGTAAGCGCCGATGAGTTTGCCGGAACCGAACTGAATCACACTGCTGAGCAGCGATGCCATTATTCCTGACTGCCGCCGCCACCGAGAGCCTGATACAACTTTGTAACTGTCTGAAGCAGACCGGCCTTGTTGGCAATCTGATTCACCTGAGCCGCCAGCAGAGTGTTCTGCGCAGTAAGCACCTCAAGATAGGTGGTTGTACCGTATTTCATGAGATAATCCGTGCTCTCGCGTGCACGCGAAAGTGACTCAATCTCCTTTTCGAAGTTCTTGATGTTCTCCTGCTGGTTCTGGAAATCAACAATCAGCGAATTCACCTCACTGCCGGCATTGAGCATTGTCTGCTCCAGCATAAGCCTTGCCTGAGTCTGCTTGCTTGAGGCAATTTCGTTGGCTGCTCTCTGCTTTCCGGCATTGAACAGACTTGCAACAAGTGCACCTGCCGCCGCAGTGATGAACTTTGACGGAGAATCAAAGACTCCTTCCTTCTCGTTTTTCCAGCCGGCTGTGCCTCCAAGAATTATATTAGGGAAGAAATCGCTCCTTGAAGCATGCAGATTATAGTACGCAGCCTCGAGTCCGCGTTCTGCCGCCTTTACATCAGGTCTTGAAAGCAAGGTGCTTGCAGGGAGACCAACGCTGAATGATTCAGGAACAATCTGCTCGCCAAGTGATCCGCGCTCTATGTCTTCAGGAAACGAACCAACAAGCACACAAAGCTGATTACGCAACTTGTTCCGTTCCGATTCAAGATTCCTGACCTGGGTGCAGATATCATAGTAATTGGCCTGGAGCTGCGCCGCACCGGCTTCAGTTGTTATTCCGGCCTCCTTGAGATAATATACAAGCTCAACGGTCTTTGACCAGTTCTCCTTTGACTGGTTAACAACATCCAGCTGAGCATCCAGCATGAGAAGTGCGTAGTAGCAGTTTGCCACCTGCGCTATGAGCGAAGCCCTGCAGGCCTGCTCCATATCCTCCATCTGCTGCCTGGTTGCCTTTGCCGCCCACTTGCGGTTGGAAATCTGTCCGAAGAAATCCAATTGCCAGGTAGCGTACAGGTTTGTGTTGTAATCCCACTTTCCGCCTGAGGTCCAGGTTACCGAAGGCGTGCTTGCAGAGCCAAGCACAAGGCTTGGCAGATACGCAAGCCGTGCACTTTTCAATGCGGCCTCGGACTGTACTACATTCTCGTGAGCCACGAGCAGATCCCTGTTGTTTGCCAGCGCAGTTTCAATGAGTTTCTGAAGTTTTGCATCGGTGAAGACTGTTCTCCAGGAGAAAACTCCCAATGAAACGTTCACGGAATCGGCCATGTTGCTGCCGTCCATATATTGTGCAGCTTCCTGACCAAAGGCATTTTCCGGCACTTTTGTTTCCGAATCATACTTGCCCCATATTCCGCAGGAAGCAAGCGTGAGTGCCAAAAAGGCTGTATATATCAGTTTTTTCATTTCGTTTCCTCCAATAAATTATTTTCATCACCATCGCCGGTGGAAGAAGATTCTCTGCGAGCGGAGAACCTGTCCTGAAGGTTCTGGAAGAAGATGTAAAGCACCGGCACAAAGAGGAGCAGTCCTACAACTCCAAAGGTCATACCTACAACGGAACCAAGTCCGAGCGCACGGCTTCCGTTGGCTCCTACGCCGGTTGCAACAACAAGTGGAAGCAGACCGAACACCATTGTTCCCGCTGTCATGAGGATAGGACGCAGACGGGCTGCGGCAGCTGCGATTGCAGAGTCAACTATGCTCATTCCGGACTCGTGTTTCTGAACTGCGAACTCGGTGATGAGGATACCGGTCTTTGAAATGAGTCCTATGAGCATTATGACACCGGTCTGCAGGTAAATGTTGTTCTCAAGTCCGAGCAGATATGAAGCAAGATATGATGCCATGAGTCCTACAGGCACCGTGAGCAATATTGAGAACGGTATTATGAAGCTCTCATAAAGCGCTGCAAGAAGCAGATATATGATAAACACGCAAAGTCCGAGAATCATAAGCAGCTGGTCCTTGCCGCTCTGCTCACGCGCCATTCCTGCAAAATCAACTCCGTACTGGCTAGGAAGAACTTCATCGGCAGTTCTTTTGATTGCGTTTATAGCCTCGCCTGAACTGTGTCCTGCAGCAGGAGTCACACTTACATTGATAGCATTGAACAGATTGAAACGTCTCATTGCCTCGCAACCGTAAATTCTGGTGATGTTCACGAAATTGGAGAGAGGCGCCATCTTGCCCTCAGGCAGTCTGATGAACATGTTCGAAAGCGAATTCTCATCGGCCCTTTGATTTGGATCCGCCTGTACCATCACCTTGAAAATCTTGTTGTACAGGTTGATGTCCGAAATGTACGCACCTCCGAAATATGTTGAGAGCACGCTCAGCACCTCCGCTGGTGTTGTTCCGGCGCTCATGCAGGCCGGAACGTCAACCTCCACCCTCCACTGAGGGAAGTTAAGGTTGTATGCTGTCATTGCTCCGCCGGCAATTTCAGGACATTCGTTAAGTCTGGCAACGAACTCGTTCATTGCATTGAAATGTTCGGTAAGGTCACCGCCCATTCTGTCCTGAACCTGAAGGTCAATGGCGTTGCTGGTACCATAACCAGGAATCATAGGGAGTGAGAACGGCATTACCATAACGGCGTCGTCTATATGCAGCGTTGCAAGATAAATCTTGTACATTACCATCTGGTAGCCCTGTTTCCAGCTTGTCCTTTCCTCCCAAGGTTTAAGCTTGATTACCGCAATACCTGCTGAAGAGGTTGCTCCTGCAACAAAGCCGTAACCTGCGGTTGAAGATATGTGCTCTATTTCAGGTATTGAGTCAATGGCGGATACCACCTGATCAAGCACGTTGCTGGTTGTAGCGAGTGAAGAACCCGGTGCTGTGGATATTTCAACCATTACAATTCCCTGGTCCTCTTCAGGCACAAGGCCCTTCTTCATGTTCACCATAAGATATCCCAGAACCAAGCTTGAAGCTATGATGATAACCCAGGTTGCAACAGGCAGCCTGAGGAATTTTCTGATTCCGTTTTCGTACTTGCCCTCCATTTTCTCGAACTTGGAATCGAACCATCTTATATAGCGTGCTTTCAGCGAATTACCTGTGCTGTCCTTGCGTTTGAGCATCATGGCGCAGAGTGCAGGTATGGTTGTAAGCGCATTGAATGCAGAAATACCTACCGCAACAGCCATTGTAAGACCGAACTCCCTATAGAACTCACCGCTTGTTCCGCTCATGAAGGATACAGGAATGAACACAGCCATAAACACCAGTGAAGAGGTTATGACGGCTGTAGTTATTTCCTTCATTGCATCCCTGGTGGCCTTGAGCGGAGAGGTATAGCCTGCATCGAACTTGGCGTGAACCGCCTCAACCACCACAATGGAGTCATCCACCACGGTTCCTATCACAAGTACAAGTGCAAAGAGCGTGATTAGGTTGAGCGAGAATCCTGCAATCAGCATGAATGCGAAAGTGCCTATGAGGGAAACTATTATTCCCACAAAAGGTATGAAGGTGCTCCTGATGTCTTGAAGGAAGATGAGCACTATGAGGATTACAAGGAATATGGCCTCGAAGAGGGTCTTGTACACTTCGTGTATTGAGGCGTTGAGGAATTCGTTGGTATTGAAGAGGCTGGTGATTTCAACTCCTGGAGGAAGCTCCGATCTTTCCAGATCCTTGAACAGGGATTCTATCTGTTCGTTCACCATTCGCGCATTGGAGCCAGGAGCCTGATAAACGATTGTCATCACGCTCGGGTGAGCGTCCTGCCTGCCATCGAAAGCATAGCTCTCTATGCCCAGTTCAACCGTTGCAACATCCTTGAGCTTGAGAAGTCCGAATTCCTTGCTGGCACGGACAATGATTTCCTCGAACTCCTCTATCGATGCAAGACGTCCGGTATAAGTCATTGTGTACTGGAATGCCTCTGCGGAGCCCTCGCCAATTGTACCTGTTCCTGATTCAAGGTTCTGGGAATTGATGGCAGCTATCACATCCTGAGGAACAAGGCCGTACTGCTTCATCTTCAAAGGATCCATCCATACTCTCATTGAGTACACGGTTCCGAGCATCTCAACCTTTCCGACACCGGCGATTCTCAGAATCTGAGGCTTGATGTTTATGTTCACAAAGTTTCCAAGCCACTCCTGATCGAACTTGTCGTCCATTGAAGTGACTCCGAAAATATGAAGCATGGAGTTCTGCTGCTTTGCAGTTGTAACTCCGTATGTCTTGACTTCGTTAGGCAGCTGCGCAAGAGCTGTAGCAACACGATTCTGCACAAGGACAGCCGCCATATCGGGGTCTGTCCCCTGCTTGAACACCACATTGATGGAAACCTGACCGTTATTGAACGCCGAGGACTGCATGTAAAGCATGTTCTCAACACCGTTGATGGCCTCTTCCAGAGGTGAAACAACGGCTTTGATAAGTGTCTGGGCGTTTGCACCGTAATAGTTGGTGGAAACGTTCACGGTTGGAGGAGCGATATCGGGATACTGCTCAACAGGCAGTGTGAAGTATCCGAGCACTCCGGCTATCATAACAAGGATGCTGAGCACTATGGAGAGCACCGGTTTCTTTATGAATGAACTAATATCCATAATCTTTCTCTATTTTAACACATTATTCAGCTTCTGACTGCGCTGGAGCATCCGCACTGTTCTTTGCCCCATCAAGGACAGGTACCACCTCAACGCCTTCGGCAGTCTTGGCAACGCCTTCAACAAGTATCACGTCGCCTTCCTTGAGGCCTGAGGTTACCATATATTCCTTGCCGGATTTTGTTCCGTTGAGTCTTACAACGTCTATTTCCGTCATCTGCGTTCTGCCGTCAACAACCTTGAGCACAAAGCTCTTGTCCTGAAGCTCCTTTACGGCAGTTCTTGGAATCACAATGCTTCCCGGCTCTGAATATGAAATGAGCACCTTGCCTGTTCCGCCTGAAACAAGGAGACGGTCAGGGTTGTTGAACAGGGCCTTTACATTGAGGGAACCTGTTCCCGGATCTATTACTCCGCTGAGAGTCTCCAGCTTTCCGTGATGCTCGAAAATGCTGTTGTCCTTGAGTTTAAGTCTTAAATCATGTACGTCATTTGCTGTGCTCTTTACCAGGTCAGCACTGTTCATATACTTTGAGTACATGAGATAGAACGCCTCGCTGATTGAGAACACAGCCTCAATCTGTGAGTTGTCCGATACGGTTGTGAGCGGCTCGCTTATCTGCGGTCCCACCAGCGCTCCGGCCTTGTATGGAAGCACGCCTACTATTCCGTTCACAGGGCTCTTGACTTCCGTGAACGAGAGGTCCTCCCTTGCCTTGAGCAATGCCGCCTCGGCCTGTGCCTTTGCAGCCTTTGCGGAAAGCATCTGGTTGTAATTGACCATCATCTGATACTTTGACACCACATTCTTTTCATATAGAATCTTGTAGTTCTCGTAAGTAAGTTCGGCTGTGGCAACGGCCGCCTTTGCCGCATCGAGGTCCGCTTTTGCAGTTTCATGTGCGGCTATGAAAGGAACCTGGTTGATAACGAAAAGCACCTGACCCTTCTTTATCAACTGGCCTTCCTTCACATTTATGCTGGTAATGGTTCCTGAAACCTGAGGGTAAATCTCCACATCCTGGATACCTCTGAGCTGTGCAGGGTATTCGAACACCTCAGCTACTGTTCTGAGCTTGATTTTCATTGCCTTGATTTGGGCCGGGCCCTGTGGTTCCTCTGCGTTGAACCCGCAGGAAGCTACCAGTGAAAGAATGGCGGCAAAGAGCAGTAAACTTGTAATCTTCTTCATATGATTAATTTATTAAACATGTTTATTTCAAAAGTTCACAATTCTTCAAATTTGTAAAAGTATAATATTTTTACCGTAATTGCAAGGGCACGCAGCTACGTTAAACGTTTATACACGGATATAAACGTTTATTTTACAGTGAGTGCCTGCGCAGGATCCACGCTCGAGATGGCCTTTGAAGGTATGAGCATGATAAGCAGGATTGCGGCTATGCAGGAGAGATTGGTTATCAGGACCATAGCCAGTGTAAGATGAACAGGCACGTGGTCAATCAGGTAATTGCTTGGGTCAAGGCCTATGAAATGCGTTGAGGCCTGCAGGAGGCAGAAGGAGATGGATATGATGTTGCCCCAGAGAACTCCGCGGCCCACCATCCCGAACGAACGGTACATGAAGACCTTGAAGATGCAGCGGTTGCTCATTCCAAGCGCCTTGAAAAGCCCTATGGTGGAAATATGCTCGAAAATGATGATGAGCAGGCCCGAAATTATATTGAATCCGGCCACCGCTATCATAAGTACCAGAATGATTACCACATTGATGTTCACCAGGTTGAGCCAGTCAAAGAAAACCCAGTAGATATCCCTCAGAGGCACAGCCTGAAGCGAGAACTCGTTGTTGGTTTCACTCACGAAAAGCCGGTCTTCCATCTTTGAAATTATGCGGTCCACGCTGGAATTGCTGAAGTTCCTGCTCTTGAGGAAGACTTCGTAGCCCGAACACTCCCCTGCTTCCCATCCGTTTACACCGGCGATGGTTTCAGAATCAGTTATCACCAGAGCCTTGTCTATCTTGTCGAGCTGGGCATTGAACACGCCGTTTATCTCGAACTTCCTGATTTTAACATTGCCGTCCGGGGAAACGAACCACGCCATCAGGCTACCCCCGGCCTCCAGATCAAGAGCATCGGCCAGAGTCCTGCTCACCAGCGCCTTTGGTTTTGCACTCGATGAATCCGATTCATATACAGAGGCTGCTCCTGAGTCCAGGCATTGTTCAAAGAAAAACATATCATACTCAGGACCAATACCTTTGAACATAACGCCTTCCATACCGGAATCAGTCTTGAGCACGGCAGGCGAGTAAATCACCGGGAACACTGACTTCACTCCTGAAATATTTCTGAGCTCCTCCAGACAAGGAAGCGGGGAAACCGGATATGAGCTGTGATTGTCAATGGGAACTCCCATAGGAGAGAGTATGATATCGCCGGTGAAGCCTGAGGTCTTGCGCTTGATTTCCTCATTGAATCCTGCGCAGATTGCCACAGCAACTATGATTATGGCAATGCTTGCGGCAATGCTCAGGGTGGCAATCCTGTTGCTGGAACTGCCTATACCTTTGCCTATGCCTAATTTACCTGCCAGAAACCACTCGAGATTCATTGCCGTGCGCTCTTTTCCTTTCCACTGAATTATTATTTCGCAAATATGAGGAAAAAATTTATATTTGCACTTGAAAACAATGCGGAAATGGCTCAGTTGGTAGAGCATTGGCTTCCCAAGCCGAGGGTCGCGGGTTCGAGTCCCGTTTTCCGCTCAACCGTAAGGAAGCGCTCACAAGGGCGCTTTTTTTGTAGGTATTGGGGTTGAATTTTCGTAAATTTGCAAGCATTATGGGATTCAAGCTGCATTCATCGTTCAAGCCTACCGGAGACCAGCCGGAAGCCATTGAGGGCATTGCCTCAGCTATTGAAAGCGGGGCGAATGCCGTCACTCTGCTCGGTGTGACCGGCAGCGGAAAGACCTTCACAATGGCCAACGTGATTGAGAAGCTGGACAGGCCTGTGCTTGTCCTTTCCCACAACAAGACCCTGGCGGCACAGCTGTACGGTGAATTCAAGGCGTTCTTTCCGGAGAACGCTGTTGAATACTTCGTTTCATATTACGACTACTACCAGCCGGAGGCGTATCTGCCCACAACCGACACATACATTGAGAAGGATCTGAGCATCAACGATGAAATAGAGAAGCTCCGTTTGAGCTGCTCAAGCGCTCTTCTCAGCGGAAGGCGTGACATAATTGTTGTGAGCTCCGTGTCCTGCCTCTACGGTATGGGCAATCCCCAGGACTTCCACGCCAACACCATTCATCTGGAACTTGGCCAGAGCATAAGCATGACAGGCTTCCTGTTCAAGCTGATTGATGCGCTCTACGAACGTAACGACCAGGAATTCAAGCGTGGAACTTTCCGCGTGAAAGGCGATACGGTTGACATTTTCCTTGCGGACGGAGACCTTGGATGCCGCATAATATTCTTTGGTGACAGCATTGAGGAGATTGAAATCTTTGAGCCGCTGAGCGGAGCCACTATGGATATGCCGCAGTCATTGAACATTTATCCGGCCAGCATTTTCGTTACAACCAAGGAGCACGCAACCGAAGCCATAGTGCAGATTCAGCACGATCTGAAAGACCGGGTGGAATATCTCAAATCAATAGGCAAGCATCTGGAAGCCAAGCGTCTGCAGCAAAGGACCGAATACGATCTTGAAATGATCAAGGAGATTGGCTACTGCTCGGGCATTGAGAACTATTCACGGTACTTCGACGGCCGTCCTGCTGGAACCCGTCCTTTCTGCCTCCTCGATTATTTCAGCAACGATTTCGTGACCTTCATTGACGAGAGCCACGTTACCGTTCCGCAGGTAAGGGCAATGTACGGTGGTGACCGTTCGAGAAAGGAAGTCCTCATTGATTACGGATTCAGACTTCCAGCGGCGGCCGATAACAGGCCTCTCAAATTCGAGGAGTTCCAGCAGCTCAAAGGCCAGACAGTCTATGTCAGCGCAACACCGGCTCCGTTCGAACTGGAGGAATCCGAAGGCGTTGTGGTTGAGCAGCTTGTGCGCCCTACAGGCCTTCTTGACCCTCCTATTGAGCTCAGACCAACCAAAAACCAGATGGATGACCTGATGGAGGAGATAATGATAAGGGCCGAAAAGGACGAGCGTGTTCTTGTGACCACCCTCACAAAACGCATGGCCGAGGAACTCAATGCATTTCTTGAGAAGAACGGGATGCGCTGCCGCTACATACATTCAGATGTGGACACTATGGAGCGCATAGAGATAATAGACGATTTCAAGGCGGGACGCTTTGACGTGCTCATTGGAGTGAACCTGCTCCGAGAGGGACTTGACATGCCTCAGGTTTCTCTGGTAGCCATTCTGGATGCGGACAAGGAAGGCTTCCTGCGCAGCGAGACCTCCCTCACCCAGACGGCAGGCCGTGCGGCCAGGAACCTCAACGGCCTGGTCATAATGTACTGCGACAGCATAACGAAATCAATGCAGAAGACCATTGACCAGACAAATCACAGGCGGGAGGTTCAGATGCGCTACAACAGGGAGCACAACATCACCCCTCATGCAATTGAAAAGGAGAAACGCGGCACCATGGGTGGAGCGGCATACGCTGTTGAAGACGAAGACCATAGCCGGAACCTTGTTGCGGATGAACCTGTTCTCAGGAGCATGAGTGTGGAACAGCTCAAACGCTCAATAATAAACTCAAAGCATCTTATGGAGGAGGCCGCCAGGGAGCTTGACTTCATTGCCGCCGCAAAATATCGTGACGAAATGAACGCCCTCAAGGAACTTCTCTTCAAAAAATCAGAAAGATAATATGGAAGCAGACAACAACAATGAAAGGCTGAACAGCCTGCTGGCGGATTACAACGCTGATGACAGGGAACTGGTTGTAAAGGCTTACGTCATTGCCGAAAAAAGGCTTGAAGGAAAGATGCGCGGCAACGGCCATCCTTTCATAGAGCATCCTTTAGGTGTTGCCGAAATTGTTGCAAACGACATGAAACTCATGCCTTCGGCCGTCATGGCTGTATTCCTCCACGAAGCATACCGTGATTCCGTTGCCGGCAACGCTTCCGTAACAGATGCCGGGAAGGATTCCAGATCCGCAGACAGCAGGATGAATGTTGAGGAAGAGCTCAGAAGCCAGGGCTGGAGCCAGGAGGTGGTAAATATTGTCACAGGCCTCAACAACATATCAAAGATAACGCCAAAGGACACCGGACTTCAGGCGGAGAGATACCGCAAGCTCATAATCAGCTATTCCACAGACCCGCGCGTAACCTTGATAAAGATTGCCGACCGTCTTGAAATCATGCGCAACTTGCACGTGTTCCCCAAGAGCAGCATAAGCCGCAAGATTACGGAAACAGCAACGCTGTACATCCCGATAGCCCACCAGCTGGGGCTTTATAACATAAAGAGCGAACTTGAGGACTTGTACTTCAGGTACGCCAATCCGCAGGATTACAGGACCATTACCAACAAGCTCAAGGCTACCGAGGAGAGCAGGGAGCGGCTTGCCCTCGAATTCGTGAAGCCTCTTGACGAGGTTCTGAGCAAGAAGTACAAATACAAGCTGAAGGTACGCACCAAGACCGCCTGGTCAATATGGAAGAAAATGCAGGCCCAGGGTGTTCCTTTCGAGGGAGTTTACGATGTATTTGCAATCAGGTTCATTGTTGAGGCTCCGCCTGAGAAGGAGAAGGACTATTGCTGGGACATTTTCAGCGAAGTCACAAAAGAGTACGAACAGGACGTGAAGCGTCTTCGTGACTGGCTTACCAAACCTAAGCCCAACGGCTACGAATCACTCCACATAACAGTCAAGAACAAGGATGGATATCCTATCGAGGTGCAGATAAGGACTGAGAGGATGGACCAGGTGGCTGAAAACGGCCATGCCTCCCATTGGAGCTACAAGGGTGTGAAAAGTTCCGATTCGCTTACAGACTGGCTGTCTTCTGTGAAGCAGATGCTTGAGCATCCCGGTGACAGCTCCTCATACACTTCAAAGGACATTTCTCTCAACGAAATATTCTGCTTCACGCCCAACGGCGACCTGCTTCAGCTGCCAAAAGGCGCAACCGTGCTGGATTTCGCATTTCACATTCACACCAACCTGGGTGTGAAATGCTCGGGAGGAAAGGTGAACGGCAGGATAATGTCAATCCGTGACGAACTGCATACAGGCGACATTGTTGAGATTCTTTCCAACAAGAACCAGAAGCCTTCAGCGGACTGGCTCAATTTCGTGAACTCCTCAAAGGCAAAGAGCCGCATCAAGGCAAAGCTGAAGGAGGAGGAGACCAAGCAGAGCAGGCTTGGCCGCGAGATTCTTGAACGAAGGCTCAAGAACTGGAAGATGGAGCTCAGCGACGAGCTTCTCTCCGACCTCACCAAGCACTTTGGCTTCAAGGCCATCTCCGAGTTCTGCATCTCAGTATATAACAGCAAAACCGACACCTCCAGAATCAAGGAATACATTGAATCCCAGCAGTCTGAAGACTCATCATCTTCCACCTGCGATAGTTCATCAACTTCTTCCGCAAGCAAGGAAGACAGCGGAAAGAAGGGCGTTGAGTCTGCCGGCGGCAGCGATTTTCTGGTGATCAACGATAATCTGAGCAATCTTCAGTTCAAGATGGCCAGGTGCTGCAATCCTATTTTCGGTGATGATGTATTCGGTTTCGTGAGCGCCTTGGGCGGCATAAAGATTCACAGGATAAACTGTCCTAACGCTGCCAGGCTGCTTGAGCAGTATCCATACCGCGTGATTCACAAGGTGCGCTGGAGACAGGTGTCCACAACAACGAGTTTCCAGGTATCGCTCAAGGTGATTGCGGAGGAAGAGGCGGCATCTTCGGGCTTGATATTCGATTCCATAACCAGGCAGAACGCCAAGGTGCGTTCATACAGGATTGAGGAACGAGGCGGTAAGAGCGCATATCTGGCCAACGTGCTCATTGCCATATCGGTGAGCAACAACGGTCACCTTGACAAGGTTATTTCCGAGCTCAAGAAACTCAAGGGTGTGAAGAACGTCCTCCGCATGGGCATCAACAAATAAACCGGAGAATTCAGACAATGAATGAAAATATATTGATAAAGGGAGCGAGGGCGAACAACCTGAAAAACGTGGATGTTGAGATTCCGCGCGGAGAGCTCGTGGTGATATCCGGAGTGAGCGGAAGCGGAAAATCATCCCTGGCATTCGACACACTTTATGCGGAAGGGCAGAGACGCTTTGCTGAAAGTCTCTCATCATTCGCCCGCCAGTTCCTTGGCGTGATGAGCAAACCGCCGGTTGACAAGATTGAGGGCATTCCGCCCGCAATAGCAATACAGCAGCGCACATCAAGCGCCAACCCTAGAAGCACTGTTGGCACAACAACGGAGATATACGATTACCTGCGTATTCTGTTCACAAAGATTGGCAGGACCTACTCGCCGGTTTCAGGACTGGAGGTGAAGAGGGACACTGTTGAAGATGTTCTCAAATACATACAATCACTCAAAGATGGCATTACGTTCCTTGTATGCCCTGTTACGGGATACAGGAAAGAGGATGCCGTTGAAAAGCTTCTTGAACTGAAGGCCAGCGGTGTAACGCGTTTGTATTCAAAAGGCAAAGCCCAGCGTATTGATGCAGTCATTGCCAGCATAACAGGTACGGAAACGGAGATCCTGCAGATTCTCATTGACCGCTTCATGCTGCCGGTTGCGGATGATGCGGACAACACAGGCCGCATCCGTGACAGTATAAAATCCGCATTCGAGAGCGGAGAAGGACATCTGGGCGTTGTGGTTACAGCAGATTCAGGCATCACGGAGCGCAGCTTCTCCAACGCCTTCGAGCAGGACGGCATAACTTTCAGCGAACCAAGCGAGCTGCTGTTCTCATATAACAATCCGCTCGGTGCCTGTCCTCACTGCAACGGAAGCGGTTTCCAGGAAGGAATTGATGAAGCGCTGGTGATTCCCAACCCATCGCTCTCGGTATATGAAGGTGCCATCGCCTGTTGGAGAGGAGAAATAATGGGGACTTACCTTCAGGATTTCCTCAATGCGGCTCCGTCCTTGCGCTTCCCTATTCACAGGCCGTACGCAGCCCTGTCGGATGATGAGAAAAAGATTCTCTGGGAGGGGAATGCGGATTTCACAGGAATTCTGCCTTTCTTCAAATGGGTTGAATCGCAGCCTTACAAGATTCAGTACAAGTATATGCTGGCCCGCTACAGCGGACGCACCACCTGCCGTGAATGCGGCGGCGGAAGGCTCAGACAGGAGGCCAGGTACGTGAAGATAGACGGCAAGGACATAGTAGAACTCATGGAAATGCCGGTCTGCCGTCTGTGTGAATTCTTCGAGCAATTGCCGGACAAGCTGGATGATTACAGCAAGGACATTGCTGCAAGGGCAATCAAGGAAATCACCTCAAGGCTGGAATACATAAACAAGGTTGGACTTGGTTATCTCACATTGTCAAGAAAATCATCTACATTGAGCGGCGGAGAGAGCCAGAGAATCAATCTGGTAAGTTCGCTCGGAAGTTCGCTGGTAGGTTCACTGTACATTCTGGATGAACCGAGCATAGGTCTGCATCCTTCAGATACACAGAAACTTATAAGCGTACTGAAAGATTTGCGCGGACTTGACAACACGGTAATTGTTGTTGAGCACGACCGTGAAATCATTCTTTGTGCGGACAGACTGATAGATCTAGGACCTATGGCAGGTGTTCACGGCGGCCAGGTTGTTTACAACGGCAGCCTCAAGGCCGGACTTGAACGGGCCGAAGCCATCAAGTCCAATTCCACAGCAAATAAGAAATTGCCTGAACAAGGCACCGGCTCCCTCACCCTGGACTATCTGGCAGGTCTGAAGAATGTGAGCGTGAAGAATCACGCCCGCAAATGGAACCGCAGCATACAGATCACCGGCTGTATGGAGAACAATCTCAAGGCCATTGACGTATGCATACCGCTGGGCATATTCACTGTGGTTACCGGCGTGAGCGGAAGCGGAAAATCATCGCTTGTTGGAGACACCCTCTACCCTGCCCTCTGCCGTCATTTCGGTGGAATGGTTAATCACGTTGGTGCATACAAGGAACTCAAGGGAGACCTCGGAGCTATCAAGGCGGTTGAATTCATTGACCAGAGCCCTATTGGCAAATCATCAAGGTCAAACCCGGTGACCTACCTCAAGATCTACGATGAAATAAGGAAACTCTTCAGCGAGCAACCATACGCAAAGATGAACGGCTACGGCCACTCGCATTTCTCATTCAACATTGATGGAGGACGCTGCCCGCAGTGCCTTGGCGAGGGTTTCATAACCATACCCATGCAGTTCATGGCCGACGTTACCGTTGTATGCGAGGAATGCTCAGGTAAGCGTTTCAAGAAGGACATTCTTGAAGTACGCTACAGGGAGCTGAACATAAGTGATGTGCTGGACCTCAGTATTCTTGAAGCCATTGACTTCTTTGGTTCCGACAAAACCAGCGCTCTTGCCCAGCGCATTGCCGCCAAACTCCGCATACTTGACAGCGTTGGCCTGGGTTACGTGAAACTGGGCCAGAGCAACAGCAGCCTCAGCGGCGGCGAGAACCAGAGAATCAAGCTTGCGCAGTTCCTTGGCAAGGATTACAACAACCCTACCCTCTTCATATTTGATGAACCTACAACAGGCCTGCACATGCACGACATAGAGAAACTTCTCAAGGCCTTTGACGCCCTGATAGAGCGCGGCCACACCATTGTGGTTGTGGAGCATAACACCGATGTAATCAAATATTCCGACTGGGCGATAGATCTGGGACCCGGCGGCGGTGACAAGGGAGGCAATCTTGTTTTCACCGGCACCCCGGCGCAGCTTGCCCAGCAGGAGAACTGGAAACAGTATTTGAAGTAAGCCGGGAAATTTGGCGAAACGCATATAATGCAGTATTTTTGTGCGTTGATGATATTTCAGGAGAATGTGCGCAAATCAAAACCAAGGATTTGCGGAACTTGAATTAATAGATAAAACACGTAGACAAACAATATGAGCGACAAGAACCTTATTGCAAAAATTGAAGGACTGAAGGAGAAATACGCCCAGCTCCAGGAGCAGCTTGCTGACCCTGAGCTGATGAACGACATGAAGAAGTTCGTTAAGGTGAACAAGGAGTACAAGGAACTCACCCCTGTGCTTGAAACGGGCGGCAGATACAAGAAGATGGTGGAGGACTACGATGCCGCCAAGGACATCATAGACAACGATAAGGATGAAGACCTCAGGGAAATGGCCAAGGAGGAACTGGCCACTCTTGAAGTGGAGATTCCCAAACTGGAGGAGGAGATCAAGCTGCTGCTCATTCCGGCGGACCCACAGGATGCAAAGAACGCGATTCTTGAAATCCGCGGCGGTTCAGGCGGTGACGAGGCCGCAATCTTTGCCGGTGACCTTTTCCGTATGTATGCAAAATACTGCGAGACCAGGAAATGGAAATTGGAAATCACCAGCCAGAGCGAGGGCGCTGCAGGAGGTTACAAGGAAATCATATGCAAGGTCAAGGGCGAGGGTGTTTATGGGGTGCTCAAATATGAATCCGGTGTTCACCGCGTTCAGCGCGTGCCTCAGACCGAAACTCAGGGCCGTGTTCATACTTCAGCCGCCTCGGTTGCAGTGCTTCCTGAGGCCGATGAATTCGATATTGAATTGAACGAAAAGGATATACGCAAGGATACCTTCTGCTCAAGCGGTCCTGGCGGACAGTCTGTGAACACCACTTATTCCGCAATCAGGCTCACCCATATTCCTTCAGGCCTTGTTGTTCAGTGCCAGGACGAGAAGAGCCAGCTGAAGAACTACGCCGCAGCTCTCGCAGAACTCAGAACCCGTCTTTACAATATGGAGTACGAGAAATACCTCAACGAGATTTCCGCAAAGAGAAAGACAATGGTTTCAACCGGTGACCGTTCCGCAAAGATACGTACCTACAACTATCCTCAGAGCCGTGTTACCGACCACCGCATCAACTGGACAATGTACAATCTCCCTGTTTTCATGGACGGAGACATTCAGGAAGTGATTGACCAGCTCCAGATAGCCGAGAACGCAGAGCGTCTCAAAGCCTCCCAGGAAGACTAAAGGATCTGGTTGTATATGAAATGGAATATGAGGCTCAGGCGCTTGCGCAGGGCCTCATAATTTATGTTGGCCTCTGTGTCTGACGGTTTGTTGGTGAGATTTGTGACTCCGCTTGTGAAAAGGACGCTCGGAACCGCACGTTCCGTGAAATTCACCTGCTCGGAGAGTCTGTAGAACAGTTTGTAGAACCGTGCGCTGCCATAAAAGGTGTAATCTATGTCCAGATTGATGCCGTGCAGTCTGTTGCTCAACTCCACACCCTCCCAAGTCCAGTCCTGGAACTTGTCCTGCCCGAGAATGAGCAGATAATTGTTCACGCCTCTGTGAACAGGTGCCAGAACGGAGCCTATCTGGTCTATGTTAACCATGAACTCAACATTATACGGCTTTATTCTGGTGGTTGAGAAAAAGTTCCTGCTGCCTGCCATGCTCTGTTCGTGAGCGTCAAAGGCCACGAAGATGAGGTTGACAGGAACCACATTCCCGTCTTTCTTGTATCTGGCAAAAGCCTTGGCCAGTTCAAGCAGCACGGCCACTCCGCTGGCGTTGTCATCGGCTCCCGGATACACAATACCCTTGATTATACCCAGATGGTCATAATGAGAGCCTATCACAACGTATTTATCACTACGGACAGTGGAGCTCACCATACCAACAATATTATAGCAGCTGAGCCCCTTTTCATTGAAATTCTGAAGATACCCGCCTACCCCAAGCGGTTCAACGCCAAATTCATTGTATCTCTCAACAATATAATCCCTTGCATGATATCCTCCGGAAGTACCCGCTCCCCTGCCCTGTGAAAGCGAGTCTGTAAGGGCCTTGATATGGCCCTTGAGCGAAATCCGGCTCATCAGCGCCTCATACGCACTTGCCTTGGTGACCGCTATTGTCTCCCTGCCTTCCTCAACATTCGAGATGGCGGCATTTTCAGGCACTGAGGATGCCTCAATGGCTGGTGAATAAGCTATCGCTGTGAAAAAGAGAAGGATATATAGTGAGAAGCTTTTCATGAAGGGGAAGTTTATAGATCTGCCCTCCAGCAGCGGCGGCGCATGTAGACCCTGTAGTTGTAGGACTCCTCCCAGATCTTTATGGCATTGTTGGTTTCAATCTGGGGATTGCAGATGGCGAACCTGGTGTGCTTGTTGATATATGCCTGACAGAGCTTTGTGTGGCAAATAGCGGACAGGCCCTTGCCTTCCCATTTCGGCGATGCTCCAACCAGCAGCATGTCAATGGTTTCGTAATTCCTGTAAGCCCTGAGAAGATGGTACCAGCCAAGCGGGAACATGTTTCCTCCGGCCTTCTGCAGCGCCTCGGACATTGAAGGGAGTGAAAAACCGAAGTACGCTATGTCGTTATCCTTGTCCATTATGATGCAGTTGACATCGGGCGGGAGAAGCTTCACGAAGGATTTCACGAGCTTGCCAACCTCCTCCTCGGTGAACGGGATGAAGTTGGGAACACTGCTGAACGCTCCGTTATATGCGTGTGCGAACTTGCGTGCGAGTTCAGGGAGTTCGCTGTCCTTGATATTGCGCAGGTCCAGAAAATGCAGATCATACTTCTCCATAAGAAGTCTGCCCAGTCTTGACAGACGCTCAGGCACTTTGCCAAGTTCACGCACGTCCATATAGTACTGCACCCAGTCCTCCTCCTTCTCAAAACCCATCCTCTGCATGTAATCAACATAGTAAGGATAATTGTACAGGCAATTGAACGGAGGCACCTTGTCAAAGCCCTCCATGAGCATTCCCTGCTTGCCGGCGGTGTTGTACGAGAGCGGTCCGTGAATCTGAGTCATTCCCTGATTGCGCAGCCAGGTCCTGGCCGTGTCCATCAGGGCTTTGGCAACGTTGAAGTCCTCTATGAAATCATACCAGCCGAAACGGCCTTTCTGCATCCTGTACAGTTCGTTGAAACGTGGATTTATCATTGCCATGATTCTGCCAGCGGGCTTGCCGTCCTTGTAGGCCAGCCATTTGCATACCTTGCAGTATTCCAGTGCTGCATCCTGCGTAAGCATTTTCTTCTGGTCAACATCCAGGCTCGGAACATATTGCTTGCAATCCTTGTACAGTTTGTTCTGGAACTGATAGAAGATCTTCAGTTCAGAGGCGGTAATTACTTCTCTGATTTCAATTGCGCTCATTGGAGTATAAAAAAATGGCGATAGCTTTGATTCACTATCGCCATGCAGGTTTATTTCACTTATTTGAGAATGAAATGGTAGTGTGAACCGTAACGCTCGAATGCAGCCTTCTCAAGTTCCTCCCTTGCAGATGGATGAGCTACGCTGGTAATGA
Organism: Candidatus Egerieousia sp.; assembly: GCF_056211015.1. Classification (NCBI taxonomy): domain Bacteria; kingdom Pseudomonadati; phylum Bacteroidota; class Bacteroidia; order Bacteroidales; genus Candidatus Egerieousia; species Candidatus Egerieousia sp. The sequence goes on along the minus strand of NZ_JBAELF010000092.1, from coordinate 3,784 downwards.
GTTTTGCCCTCTCCTGGAGTGATTTTCCGTAAAGGTCAACTGCACCGTACTCAGTTACGAAATAGTGGATATGGTTCCTTGTGGTTGCCACGCCTGCGCCAGGGGTGAGGATGTTGGAAATCTTGCTTACACCCTTGTTGGTGATGGATGGCATTGCTATGATGGCCTTGCCGCCCTTTGACATTGATGCTCCGTAAACGAAGTCAATCTGTCCGCCTATACCGCTGTAGAACTTTGTTCCGAGTGAGTCTGCGCAAACCTGACCTGTGAGATCAACTGCGAGAGCGGAGTTGATGGCGGTTACCTTAGGGTTCTTTGCAATCACGTATGGATCATTGGTATATCCTACATCCATCATTGCTACGCCAGGGTTGTCGTCGATGAAGTCATAAACCTCCTGTGATCCCATGAGGAAGGTGGAAACCATCTTGCCTTTGTCAATGGCTTTCTCTGCACCGTTGATAACGCCTTTCCTTACAAGTGGAAGAACACCGTCTGCGAACATCTCGGTGTGGATACCGAGGTTCTTGTGGTTGCCGAGCTGAGCGAGAACTGCGTTAGGAATTGCTCCGATACCCATCTGGAGGGTTGCGCCGTCTTCAATGAGTTCAGCGCAGTTCTTACCTATTGCAACCTCAATCTCGTTAGGCTCAGTGAATTTCGCAGGTTCGAGAAGTGAATCGCACTCAACGAAATAGTCAATCATGTCCATAGGAATCATTGCGTCACCGAATGAACGCGGAACGTTCCTGTTAACAACTGCAATGACCACTCTTGCGCACTCGATTGCTGCCAAAGTTGCATCAACGCTGGTACCGAGTGATACGTATCCGTGCTTGTCTGGGGTTGAAACCTGTACCATTGCAACATCGCAAGGAACCACACCGCTTCTGTAAAGTCTCTGAGTCTCGCTGAGGAAGATTGGAATATAATCAGCCCAACCTGCCTGAACGTTCTTTCTTACGTTGCCGCCTACGAAGAATGCCTGGTGGAAGAAGATTCCTGCATATTTCTCATCGGTGTAAGGAGCCGGACCCTCTGTATGAAGGTGATGGATCTTCACGTCCTTGAGTTCTCCTGCATCGCCTCTTCTGCAAAGGGCGTCAATAAGAACTTTAGGTGCACTTGCAACACTGCTGAAATGGATATGGTCACCGCTCTTCACGAACTTTACGGCCTCATCCGCGCTTATGAACTTTATTTCTTTCATTGCTATGTTTAAATTTTATTGTTAATGTTTCCTTTCCTGTATGAAAAATTGCCTTTCAATGCTGTCATCTGTTACAAAAACACAATAACAAATGATTTATATTGATAAAACTCACAAATATACAAAAATACCATTAAACTTTTTATAAAAACCAACAAGGCCTCCCAAATTCATGGAAGGCCTCCCAAAGTTTGACTGACCCTGATTAAAGCAGCTCGCTGAATGTGCCGAACTCATAGCCTTTCTCCCGCAGCCGGTCAATGATTTCTCCAAGATGAGTGAAGATGCGGTCCGCATCCTCGCGGTCGGGATATACCATTGCATGAACCAGAATGACACAGCCGTTGAGGCTCTTCTCCTGCTCGTATGACCATATTGTTGCAAGCTGGTCCTCAGCACTCATGTACTCAGGATGCTCCTTGCCCATCCAATCCATGCCTGTCTCTATTCCGCTGGTTGGATTTACGAGTGAGTATCCGAGATTACGCAGAGCGTCGGCCGTTTCCTGATTGTAATACTCGTATGGTGGAATCATCCAGTTGTACTGTGACTTGTTCAGGCCAAAGCTGTTGAGTTCCGCTTCCATTCCGGCAATGTCGGTTGCAATGGAGTCCGAGCTCACCAGTGTGGAATCACGGTTCTCGTATGCGCAAAGCAGAAGATGATGATTCGAGTGCGCGCTCAGGTAATGGCCCTCCTCAATGATACGTTTGATAGGTTCCTGATATTTCTCCTCCCTGAAACAGTTGCCGGTTGGGAAGAAGGAACCTTTCACGCCTTTTTCCTTGAGCACATCAAGAACAGGAACGATTCCATCGAAATTCTCGAAACGGCCGTTGTCATCGGTGCTGAAATGTGCGGTGAATACCAGATAAATCTTGTTCAGCTGCGGATTCACTCTCTGAACAACTCCATACTGGTCAACAACATACAGATTCTTTTCATCTGCAAACAATGACTGACCCTCATCCAGACTTGCCTTGATGCTGTCAACAGCCTGAACATTGCCGTTGAAGAACGCTGCCAGACCTTCATCCTGTGAGACCTCCTCATTTGTATTGTTATTACCACAGGAAACTGCTGCCGCCATCAGGGCCACCGATGCACATAAAGCCAGAGACCTGGCCAATGAGCCTTTTAAACTTTTTGAATTCTTCATATTAATATTTTATTATTTCATTTTCCACTTGCGATAGTTCCGCCACCTTGCGCTATTGCAGTTTGCCCTCACGCTCAAGCGCTTTGGCCTCGTTCCAGATTTCATCCATCTGAGCAAGAGTCATCTCCTTGAATTCCTTGCCCTGACTCTTGATATTGTTCTCAAGATAAGTGAAGCGTCTTATGAACTTGCGGTCTGTCATCTCCAGAGCGCTGTCGGGATTCAGATGGTAAAGCCTTGCCGCATTGACAACGGAGAATATGAAGTCTCCCAGCTCGCCTTCGGCTTCAAGCTTTGCCTGTGCCTGCGATTCATTTGAGGTACCATCGCCGAGTGGGGATGAATACCTGGCAAGGGCTTCACGGAGTTCACCGAGTTCCTCCTGAACCTTGTCCCACACATCCTCGCGCTCCTCCCAGTCAAAGCCAACCGCGCGGGCCTTGTCCTGGATGCGGTAAGCCTTGATGAGACTTGGAAGTGACTGCGGAACTCCGCTGAGAACTGTTTTGTTGCCGTCCTTCTCCTTGGTTTTCAGCTGCTCCCAGTTGCGGATCACGTCATCGGAATTGTTCACGTGGGTTGTGGCGTACACGTGCGGATGGCGGTAAACCAGTTTCTCAACCATCCTGTTGCAGACATCGGTGAAATCGAATGCGCCCTGCTCGCTACCGAGCTTGGAATAAAAGACTATGTGAAGGAGCACGTCACCGAGTTCCTTGCAGATTTCGCTGTAAAGCCTGCTCTTCAAGGCAGATATTTCACTTACCTGATTTTGAGCGGAATTGCCGCTATTTTCCTGCGTTGAAGCTGTTTCAGTATCTGAAACTGAAGAAGCGGAAAGAGCATCAAGTGCGCTCACTGCGTCACACAACTCGTAAACCTCCTCAATGGTCTGCGGACGGAGCGAGTGGAAGGTCTGCTTGCGGTCCCAAGGGCACTTTTCACGCAGATCGTCCATAACGTCAAGCACACGCTCGAATGCTTTAAGCTGCTTTTCACGAAAAGTTTTCAATTCACCCTGTTTTTCCGTATCCAGACAGGGAGTCCAGTTGTCCTGTATTTCGTTTTCCATAACTGTCAGATTTCTTGAATGAAGGGCCTTCCTTCATATTCCGTGCAAAGATAGGCAAGAAATAATTTCTTTAAAAAATTTAAAAAAAGTTTGCACTTTCAAAAAAAGTATCTACATTTGCAGTCCCAAACGGAACGCAAGTTCAGTGGACGGTGAACTACGGTGCGGTAGTTCAGCTGGTTAGAATGCCGCCCTGTCACGGCGGAGGTCGAGGGTTCGAGTCCCTTCCGCACCGCTCTAAAATGCCCTACAAGTAATTGCAGGGCATTTTCATTTTGAAAAATTCGGGATTATGTACTGAAAATGTACTAAATATCGGCTCTCAAGGCAAAATCCCCGATTT
>NZ_JBAELF010000091.1:0-6761 GCF_056211015.1 Candidatus Egerieousia sp. | reverse complement strand
ACCGACACTCTCAGATGAAGGGGTATAAAGCCCTGAATGCTTTACCCAATAATAAGGTATGCGACCCTCCGTGCGCGGCAGGGCTTAGTACAACCGGACTCCAAATCGCGCTTCACGCAACACGAAGTCCTATAGCGTTATATCATCAGAACTCCTCAAAGAATATAGAAAGTGGGCGCTTATGATTATCGCAACATTGTCTGCGATAATAACACCTCCGGACGTGTTTACATTGGCTATGGTGGCAATACCTTTGTATTTACTATATGAGGCCAGCATACTTATTGTTCAGAATGTTGAAAAGAAGAAATAGAATGTTAGTAGAAGTTATTTTTTACAAAATTAATATGCCATACAATGCCAGATATGGATAATACGAAGGCGGTAGTCGTAATGTTGGAATAGAATGAAAACGGTGAAAATCATTTAGAAGTTGTGCTGGCGGTAGCGGCTGTGTTCAGCCTGTACAGAAGCCGTTATGGTGAGGGTACTCATGAGGATGACACGAGATTGTGTGCTAGTGTCTATGTGCATCGCTTTGACAGAAGCCGCCCCGTTTGTTTAAGGCAATACCGATGAATATCCAGACCCAGTATTCATGCGGATTGCTCGCAATTATATCTGACGAAAAAGACGCCAGCAGCAGATAGTAATGATTGTTCGAATGCGTCCGACTCCCAGATAATGCGGGAGAAGGCTACCCGTATCAGGAAGCATGTGCGCTGGAACGTGCTGGGGTGTTTAGGCTTCATTGCTCTGGCAGGAGTTTTCATTTGAATCGGTGTGTTGCTGTGTATGGGAAGAGGCATGCCACGGTCTTTCATCCTTTTGGCGGTGGGAGGGCTCTGGCTCCTTTGGGATATGGCCAAGTCCTGGAGCTACAGGACCTCCTTGCCGTCCAGTTTTGTGAGAATTACCGAGAATGATGACCGGGAGTGATTTGTAGTATTTGATGGAAATATGCGTTCTATGCACACGAGAGACCTGTCGGCAAGTTTTAAACTCAGCGAAAATGGGCATTTTTCTTGAATAAGGGCCGAAAATAGCAAAAACAATGAATTTTGGCCTGTGGGTGGGACTCGGTGGATGGATGACCTGCCAGAGTCCCCGCTTCGCGTAGCGCGAAAGTTACTTCATATCCAGCCCCATCTTCTTGATGGATGCGGCTTTCGAATGGGAAGCGTTGGCAGGAGCCTGGTGGCAATTTGGGATTCATCGATCATCGCAACGGCTATTTTGTGCGTCCTATGGGATATGGCGCAATCATATCTGATGAACAAAGCACCAGTAGCAGATAGCAATGATTGTTCTCTTTGCCGTTTTCCAGCTGATGACGGTGTGTTTTGCGGAAGCTTAGGTTTGCAACTTAAATGCGTTTTGCATATATTCGCATAAAATGTGTGAATTGTATGGAAGAGAGCTTGCAGCTTAAGAACCTGCCCATTGGCATTCAGGATTTCGAGGACCTGAGAACGAACAACTACATGTATGTGGACAAGACGTATCTTATCTACAGGCTCGTCACAACGGGAAAGTATTATTTTCTCTCACGCCCGCGAAGGTTCGGAAAAAGTCTGCTCATGAGCACCATCCACACATATTTCAGCGGAAAGAGGGAGCTGTTCAAGGGACTGGCAATGGAGGGGCTTGAGAAAGACTGGCTGGAATACCCTGTATTTCATCTGGACCTGAACACGGAGAATTACAGCGACAAGGACGCTCTGAGAAAAAGACTTGAGCTTTTTATATCCACGCAGGAGATAACGTACGGAAAGTCGGTAGCTGAAGCCACATTCGGGCAGCGATTCGAAGGTGTGATACGCCGGGCTTACGAAAATACCGGACGCAAGGTGGTGATTCTTGTTGACGAGTATGACAAACCGGTTCTGCAGGCCATTGGCAACGAGGCGTTGCAGGAGGAGTATCGTGTAACGCTCAAGGGCTTCTACGGCGCACTCAAGACCATGGACGGGTGCATAAGGTTCGCCCTGCTCACAGGAGTCACAAAATTCGGCAAGCTGAGCGTGTTCTCAGACCTGAACAACCTCAATGACATTTCATTGAACCTTCAGTATCACGATATCTGCGGAATAACTGCGGATGAAATGAGACGTGACTGTTCAGAATACATCAAGCAACTGGCACTGGAACAGGAACTCAGCCTTGAACAGACGTTCGAGAAACTGCGAATGATGTACGACGGATACCGTTTCCACCAGAAAGGTACGGGAATTTACAATCCGTTCAGCCTGCTCAACTGCCTGTACAGAAACGAGTTCGGCAGCTACTGGTTCAGCACGGGCACGCCATCTTTCCTGCTTGAAAAGATGAGGGAGTTCAGGACCGACATATTGAAGCTCAACAGGACGGAGCTCATGCCGGCATCGGCCTTCGAGTCTTCAATACAGGAGATGGACAGCGCACTGCCTCTCCTCTACCAGTCTGGATACCTCACCATAAAGGACTATGACAAGGATGCAGGCAGTTACGCACTTGGAATACCGAACGAGGAGGTCCGCGTCGGTCTGTTCGAGAACCTCCTCAAGAGGCTCACCCCTCTCAACACGGACCAGAGGATGAACATGGTTGCGGCCATGAACAGGGCATTGAGGAAAGGTGATGTTGATGCAGCAATGAAGGCCCTCCAGTCATTCCTCTCCGGCGTGCCTTACATGTACGAGGGCAAGGAAGTCCTTGAGGACCTTGAGAAGCTTGAGGCGCTCCACCAGCGTGACCTCTACATACTCTTCAACGGAATGGGCCTCAACCTTGAGACCGAGGTGAAGCAGGCAAAGGGCAGGGTTGACATGGTGGTCTGGCTGCCCGATGCAATATACATATTCGAGTTCAAGATGAGAGGAACGGCAAGTTCGGCCCTTGCCCAGATAGAGAAGAACCTCTACGACGCTCCGTACATGGCCGACCCGAGACCGAAAGTCAAGGTAGGCGTACGCTTCACCTGCGCCAAGCACACCATAACCAGCTGGAAAATAGCATGGTAACTTCGGATAAATTAACTACAATAGATTATGAGGAACAAAATTCTGCTTTCCGCCGCTTTCTTTTTTGCGTTTGTGCTTGGTTGCAATGCACAGACAGAGAAAATCGGTGATTTTTCTTTTGCTTTTCTTTCAGACATTCATTTGAGCGTTGGCTCCAACAGCGTGAATGACGCTCAGGCCTGCATAGATGACATAAATAACAATCCTGACATTGATTTTGTGCTGTTTGCAGGTGATATCACGGATTTCGGTGCTGACAAGGAGCTTGTCCTGGCAAAGAATCTGTTTGACAAGCTGAACAAGCCTTACTGGATAATTGCCGGCAACCACGATGCAAAGTGGAGCGAGAGCGGCTGCAATTCATTCCTGAACGTGTTCGGTTATGAGAGATATACATTCAAGCACAAGGGCATAAGGTTCGTTGGAACCAATTGTGGTCCGCAGATGAGAATGGCGCCTGCACTTCACTCACGTGACGGCCTGCTTTTCCTTGATTCGCTTGCAAAGGCAATTCCGGCGGACGAGCCTGTGTTCTTTGTGAACCATTATCCTATGGATACATCAATGCTCAACTATACCGCAGTGATAGACCGTTTGAAAAATATGAACACACAGCTTGTGCTCAACGGTCACTGGCATCAGGACAGGGCAATGGAGTATGAGGGCATTCCTGGCGTCATAGGGCGCTCGAGCCAGAATGCAGGCAAGGACGGCCCCGGTTACAATATCGTAACGGTAAAGGGTAACAATGTCAGCTTCCGCGAGAGGATTGCTCCTGCAATCATTCTCAGGAACGGAAAGCAAGTTGAGATAGAAGGAAGAACAAAGGAGCCTTGGTACAATGTAAGGCTGAGCAATGGTCTGGCATACAGGACCGATGAGAAATATCCGCGTCCGAACAAGGATATGAACAATGAGTTCCCGAACGTAAAGGAACTGTGGACTCTGGAGGACAATTATGACATAGGTTGCGGTGCCGCTTACAGCGAGAACGGTGGCAAGCCTGTGGTTGTGTATGCAAATACAAAGGGAATTGTGAAGGGGCTGGATGCTAAAACAGGCAAGGTTCTGTGGGAGTTCGCAACTCAGGGCAAGATTTTCTCGACTCCAGCCATCGCCGGTGGAACAGTGGTGGTGGGAAGCTGCGATACATATATGTATGCGTTGAATCTCAAGAGCGGGCAGCTCAAATGGAAATATAAATGTGACAAGTCTGTGCTGGGTGCTCCTGTGATTTTCAACGGGAAGGTTTTCTTCGGCGCTTCCGACGGTTCATTCAGGGCTCTGAACCTGAGCAACGGTTCGCTTGCATGGCGCTATGGAAAGATAAAGGGATTCATTGAGGCAAGGCCATACGTTGATAACTACCAGATTGTGATAGGGGACTGGGCCAACACCCTTTATTCAATGAGCACCGCTACAGGAAAGCTTCAGTGGAGCTGGTCAACCGAGGGCAGCAGAATGCTTTCCCCGGCGGCCGTTTATCCTGTAAAGGTTGACAATAAAATAATCATTGTAACTCCTGAACGTTATTCTTATTACATTGATTCAAAGACAGGCCAGACTATTTGGAAGGAATATGGCGGAAGGGAGTCGCTGGGTGTTTCTCCTGACAAGAGCATGTATTTCGTAAAACTCATGAAGGACGAGGTCTGGGCCTTCAGTACAAAGAGCAAGTTCCCTACAAGGGTATGGACAGCGAACCTGGGCTTTGGGTACGAGATTGCACCTACTGAAATGACAACGGTTTCCGGCATTGGAAAGAGCGGAAAGGGTCTGCTTTTCGTGCCTACTGACAAGGGTAACATATTTGCAGTGAACATTGCCGATGGAAGCCTGAAGTGGAAGCACAAGGTTTCATTCGCCCTCATCAATCAGATTCTGCCAATAGGCAAGGACAGGGTGCTGGTTACCACAATGGACGGCGTTGTGGCAATGATCAAATATTAAGGATGATTTTTTTGCGGGGATTGCAAAAAAGATTATATTTGCGGGATTATTGATAGAAGGCAGTATAGCTCCTTAAAGTGTCATCGGCCGGTTGGCGTGGTGGCCGCTTGCTGTCAAAACCATAAACATTTTATTTATGTACGCAATTGTAGATATTGCAGGACAACAATTTAAAGTTGAAGCGGGCAAAAAGATTTTTGTTCATCGTTTGAGTGAGTCAGCTGTAGGCGATTCCATCAAATTTGAGAAGGTGCTTCTCGTTGACAATGACGGCGCAGTAAAGGTAGGTAATCCTTACGTTGAGGGCGCAGCAGTCAATGCCAAGGTTCTTGAGCATCTCAAAGGTAATAAGGTGATTGTATTCAAGAAAATCCGCAGAAAAGGATTTGACAAGAAGAACGGCCACCGTCAGTGTTTAACCCAAATAGAGATTGAATCAATCGCTTAATTAAAATTTTTGTATTATGGCTCATAAAAAAGGTGTTGGTAGTTCCAAGAACGGCCGTGAATCAGAAAGCAAAAGGTTAGGCCTTAAATTGTTTGGCGGACAGATTGCCAAGGCAGGCAACATTATTGTAAGACAGAGAGGTACAGTTCACAATCCTGGCCAGAACGTTGGTATGGGAAGGGATCACACTCTTTATGCTTTGATTGATGGTGTTGTAACATTCAAGAAGAAAGCCCAGGGCAAATCTTACGTTTCGGTTCTTCCTATTGAGTAACAAGGGAATGACTGCGTAAATAAAGAATATAGGAGTGTCCCTTGAAAAGGATGCTCCTTGTTTTTTTGAACAAGATAAATACATTATTTCATGTTAACACTTAAACTTTTGAGAGAGCAGCCCGAATTCGTGATTGAGCGTCTGGCTGTAAAGAATTTCGATGCAAAGGAAATAGTTGCCACCATCCTTGAGCAGGACAGTAAGAGAAGGGATGCGCAGGGTGAAGTGGATTCATTGAAGGCCCGTCAGAATGCAAAGGCAAAGGAGATAGGAGCATTCATGAAGGCCGGTGACAAAGCTTCTGCCGAGGCTGCAAAGGCTGAAGTTGCCGCACTCAAGGAAAGGACAAAGGAGATTGAGGAATCAATGGTACAGGCGGAGCAGAGGATGAACAATGCACTCGTGCTTCTTCCTAACCTTCCTTGCTCAATAGTTCCTAACGGAAAGGGTGCGGAAGACAATCTCGTGGTGAAGATGGGCGGTCCTGAGGCAAAACTGCCTGAGAACCCGAAACCTCACTGGGAACTGGCAAAGAGCCTTGATATCATTGATTTTGATCTTGGAGTAAAGATAACAGGCGCTGGCTTCCCTGTTTACAAGGGCAAGGGCGCAAGGATTCAGAGAGCCCTCATTTCATATTTCCTTGACATGAACACAAGGGCAGGCTATCTTGAGATTCAGCCACCGCTGATGGTTAATGAAGCAAGCGGCTTTGGAACCGGTCAGCTTCCTGACAAGGAGGGGCAGATGTATCACGTAGGCCTTGACAATTTCTACCTCATTCCTACAGCCGAGGTTCCTGTAACTAACCTTTACAGGGACGTAATCCTTTCAAAGAGCGATTTCCCTGTAAAGCTCACAGCATACTCACAGTGCTTCCGCCGCGAGGCAGGTTCTTACGGAAAGGACGTGCGCGGCTTGAACCGTCTGCATCAGTTCGACAAGGTTGAAATAGTCCAGCTCAGCCTTCCTGAGGATTCATACGCTGCACTCGACGGTATGGTTGCACACGTTGAGTCAATCGTGAAGGGACTCGAACTCCCTTACAGAATCTTAAGGCTTTGCGGTGGCGATATGAGCTTCACCT
>NZ_JBAELF010000090.1:0-6000 GCF_056211015.1 Candidatus Egerieousia sp. | reverse complement strand
ATTGAGTGCTCTACTGTTCCTTCCTCCAAACCATCTTATTCACTATCCCCACATAGCTCTGGATAATCTTCACCACCTTGGTGCTGACGTTCTGGTCGGTGTAGTCCGGCACGGGGATGCCGTGGTCGCCATTGGCGTTCATCTCTACGGCAGTGTCAACGGCCTGAAGGAGGCCCTTCTCGTCGATGCCGCTGATGAAGAAGCAGCCTTTGTCGAGGGCCTCGGGGCGTTCGGTGCTGGTGCGGATGCAGACTGCGGGGAAGGGGTGGCCGATGGAGGTGAAGAAGCTGCTCTCTTCGGGGAGGGTGCCGCTGTCGGAGACTACTGCGAAGGCGTTCATCTGCAGGCAGTTGTAGTCGTGAAAGCCGAGGGGTTCGTGCTGGATGACGCGGGGGTCGAGGGTGAATCCGCTTGCTTCGAGCCTTTTGCGGCTGCGGGGGTGGCAACTGTAGAGGATAGGCATATCGTATTTGGCGGCCATTGCGTTGATGGCACTGAAGAGGCTGAGGAAGTTGCGCTCGGTGTCGATGTTCTCTTCGCGGTGGGCGGAGAGGAGTATATACTGCTTTGGCTTTAGCTTTAGCTTTGGCAGGATGTCGGAGGCTTGTATCTGGGCGAGGTTCTGGTGCAGGACTTCGGCCATGGGGGAGCCGGTGACGTAGGTGCGTTCGCGCGGGAGGCCGCATTCGGCAAGGTAGCGGCGGGCGTGCTCTGAGGATGCGATGTTGACATCGGAGATGATATCTACGATGCGGCGGTTGGTCTCTTCGGGGAGGCATTCGTCTTTGCAGCGGTTGCCGGCTTCCATGTGGAAGATGGGGATGTGGAGGCGTTTGGCTCCGATGACGCTGAGGCAGGAGTTGGTGTCGCCCAGGACGAGGACGGCATCGGGCTTGGTCTCGACCATCAGTTTGTAGCTCTTGTCGATGATGTTGCCCATCGTGGCTCCGAGGTCTTCGCCTACGGCTTCCATATAGACGTCGGGGTCGGCGAGCTGGAGGTCGCGGAAGAAGATGCCGTTGAGGTTGTAGTCGTAGTTCTGGCCTGTGTGGGCGAGGATGGTGTCGAAGTACTGGCGGCATTTATTGATGACTGCCGCAAGGCGTATGATTTCGGGCCGTGTGCCCACAATGATGAGCAGCTTGAGCTTGCCGTTGTTCTGGAAGGAGGTCATGTCTGTTTCGTTATTTTGTTGCGTTAGTCTGCTATTATAGTAACTGCAGTTATTTCTTTTTTGCTCACGCTGTTGCAGGTGGCTTTTTTCTCATCGAACACGACAAGGTTTACGCCTTTATCGTACAGTGAGCTTCTGAAAATGATACCGTCAGCACCTTTGTGCTTACAGAATTCACAAATCAGCTGGGTCGGTACATATTCTATCTCTTTGTCATATCTTCGGAGGGGTTTCGACATATCGTGACTTATCAGTTCGATAATCACTCTTTTTTTACAGACATCGACCAGAGAAGATGTGGAAGATGTGGAATATGCGTAAAACAGGCTTATGTCGTTTGTGAAGTTCACGACCTTCAAGTCTTCTTGAATAATGAACTTGCCAACATACAGTATGTCTTTGAATAGAGAACGTACTTCATAATAAGTTGTCTCCATTGGCGAACTGAGATATAGATACGGTATGCCGAACGGATTGGCGCGTCCTGCGGTAGCCTGTTCTTTAGGAGGGCAGCCCATGTCTGACGGTTTCAGTCTTATCCTGCTTTCAGGCAAGACTCTTGATCTGTAAAAAACAGCATCTTTATTGATTGTTTCGTCCGGCTTCAGGTATGCTTCCCATTTGAATGAGGTCAAATCGGCGAAGAAACGCTTCTGCTCCCGCACTTCGGTCTTGAGTTTGTCCCATTCTGTAGAACACCTTTTGATTTGAGGGATAAAAGACATCTTTGAATTCGACTTTATCTTTTTCCCTGTTTTTTGGAATAATTCGTTCAAAACCTTTTTGGAGAATTGAACGTTTTCGAAGATTCCCAAGTTTACAAAAAGGCTGGAAATAGGAGTTCCTTTATCATCAAGCTCGAATAAGCTCAAGACAGCCTCGAAGAAATCAGCCAACTCCTCTATCTCTATCACAGGACAGGTGTTTCCGGACACATCACATTTCACCACTTCTGAAGTGGCTGACTCTATGAAGTTTCGGATTTCCTTATCCTTAAAACAACACGACCCGATTTTCATGGATTATATGCCTAAGTTATGGATTAATTCCAAATGGTTTTCAATTGAAAGTTTTTTGATTACACCAAGTCCCGGATATTTCTGCGACCCGGGTTTGACCATACTGATTAGTTCTCTTACAGCTGCGGTACTATCCTGCCTGTTAGAGAAAAACGTGTCAATCTTTGAGCATGCCTCGAAAAATTTGTTTGCTATATCACGGTTGCTGTCATTCGTATCGGAAACGAAGTGGCCCACATAGATTTCTCTCTTTGAATGCTGGTACGTGATATGAATGGCGACAGCCCAGGGAAGACGGCCTCCATCCTGAAATATCTTTGGCAGTGTGGTATAGTCAGAAAAACCGTGTAAGCCCTCTCTTTTGTAGAAGAATGGTCTGTCAGTAAACAACTCGTTCTGAACTTCAAGGTAATCCGCATTTCGAGGTCTTTCATTGAACTTATCGTCCAGACAAATAATCTTCTTGTCCGGAATATCCACCAGGTCCGCAATATTGGCGCTGGAATAATTGCCGGCTACTATGTACTCTATTCTCGAATCCGACAGTATTCCAATATTTGTATCATTTGTGTCAAGTCCGTCCTTAAAGATAATCATGATGCCGTTCATCTCTCCATACTTTGAAAGTACTGACGGGACATCTGATATTTTCTTGCAGACGAATGCGGGAATCCAATATTCCCGTACATCATTCAGAGTGGGTATCTGTTCAAGCAGATTGAGTGTTGCGTGTTTCAGTTCTCCTTCTTTTGAATTGAGCACAAGTGCAAACTTGAAGGAAGATGATACCAGAGTTTTTATACAAGTCTGTAAACTGGCTACCGCTTTATTGACAGGCTCAATTATAGGAACAATGTCCGTTGAGTTCAAATGTGTAGAGACATACTCTCTGATTGCGAGCAGCTCAAACTGTTTACCTCTTAGATATGGATAGTACATAGTTATATTGTTATCGGGGTTGATAATGTTGTGATGATTGCCTCGGCCTCTTTCTGTCGCAAATTCATTGACAGGCATATCTGACGGATGAATTCAGGATATTGTTTCAGTTCGTTGATAATGCCTTTCCGAGTCTTTACCTGATTAATAAATTCTGCTGACAGATATTCTGCCGGAATTTCGTATAGCATTTTTTCGCAGGCTTTGAACATTTCAAAGCAAGAGACATCGGGAAGATATCCAAAGTAGTTTTTGACAATGTTTTTGTATTCTTGAGTTCTTAATGTGGTCATTAAGATATGTGGGTCTATTCCCGCATTCTTTTGTGCCTCCCGTTGTACTGAAAATTGAATTTTGCCATTTTCTCTGGAGAGGAGTACGATACCTGTTTTTTCTTCGAGATATGTTTCGTAGAAATCTTTTTGCTCGAATGGGACTACGACATAGCACTTTTGAAAAATGCTGGAATAATCTTTCAACTGTTTATCGAGCCTTTTGGTGGAATCGTACTCTGTTTTGATTTCAAATGCTCGGCTCTCGCCATTAAAAAGGGCAATATCCACTATTGAATTTCCTGCTCTGAATTCGTTGAAAGCAACGGTGTCTTTCCGCCTGAAATGTGTGTTTATCGCTTTTTTTATCAGTTCGTTCTTATATACATATTCGCATCTGTAGTGCTTTGATATCTCTTTGTAGATGTAAGCGAGATAGTCTAAATATGTGGGGAAAGAGCACTTCTCGTATTGGCTGATTTTCTTACTGATGGCCGAGCAGTCTCCGTATTTGAGCACATCAGAGAAAATGCTTCGGGAGAATAGACCGGCATAATCCTGATATTGGTATGTTTGAACTCGGCTCATTTGTTTCTATTGTTCAATAAGGGTTAAATATACGAACAAGTTTTTATGTTTCACTCTTTACAGACGGTTATTTACCGGCCAATCTATCTCGACCTATACCGGATCTCCGTAGGTGTCGGGGTGCGCAGGGTCGAAGATTTCGTTGCAGTACATTATGGTGACGAGGTCTTCGGTCTGGCTCAGGTTGATGATGTTGTGGGTGTAGCCGGGGAGCATGATGACGGATTGTATCTTGTCGCCGGTGACTTCGTATTCCTGGATGAGGGGCTGTCCGTCAGGGCCTATCTGGCCGGGACGGGGATTTTCGGGCCGCATCCGGATGAGGCCGTGGCCTTTGACTACGATGAACTGTTCCCATTTGGTGTGGTGCCAGTGCTCGCCTTTGGTGATTCCGGGCTTGGAGATATTTATGCTGACCTGCCCTGTCTTCGGTGTGTGGAGCAGTTCGGTGAAGCTGCCTCTTTGGTCGCAGTTCATCTTGAGGTCGAAGATGGCTTTGTCTGCGGGCAGGTAGCTGAGGTAGGTACTGTAGAGCTTTTTGGCGAAGCTGCCGTTTTCGATTTCGGGTATGAGGAGGGTTTGAGGCATCTGCTTGAACTGGTGCAGCAGCTCGACTATCTGCCCGAGGGTGGCCTTGTGGGTCACGGGGCAGTAGCAGTAGCGACCTTGCGCAATACGCGAGTCACTCGCGTCCGCGCAACTTTCTGACGGGATGACGTTGAGGCCGTCAAATTCGCAATGACGCTCTTCACCCTTTAAGCAGGCTATCATCTCTTCTACGAGGTCATCTATGTAGAGGAGTTCGAGCTCTACGCTTGGGTCGTTGACCTGTATGGGGAGGTCGTTGGCTATGTTGTTGCAGAAGGTGGCCACGGCACTGTTGTAGTTCGGGCGGCACCATTTGCCGAAGAGGTTCGGGAAACGGTAGATCAGCACCTTGGCACCCGTCTGGCGGCCATATTCCAGGAAGAGGTCCTCGCCCGCCTTTTTGCTGCGGCCGTATTCGCTGTTGCCGAAGCGTCCGGTGAGGGAGGCCTGCTGGCTGCTGCTGAGCATCACGGGACAGGTGTTGCCGTACTTCCTGAGGGTGTCGAGAAGGGTGCTGGCAAAGCCGAAGTTGCCCTTCATGAACTCGTCCTGATTCTGCGGGCGGTTGACGCCTGCCAGGTTGAACACGAAGTCGGCCTGTTCGCACCATTGCTCCAGCTGCTCCGGGGTGGAGTCGAGGTCGTATTCGAAGACTTCGTCGATGGTTTCGTACACACGCGAATCATTTGCGTCTGTGCAACCTATGCCCCAGTGTCGGGATTTGCCGTCACGTATGTTCTTGAGTTCGAGGCATAAGTTTCTGCCTACAAAGCCTTTAGCCCCTGTTACTAGTATCTTCATTTGGCGAGGTTGGCAATGCCGTTGAGTTCGTTCTGGATGTATTGGAGGCTGGCGATTTTGGCCTTGGTCTGAGCTACGTCTAAACGGGTGGTGTTGTCGGAGTTGAATTCGGTGAGGACGTTGCGCTTTTCGTCGCCTTCCTTGAAGAATTTGTCGTAGTTGAGGCCTCGGTTGTCGGCTGGGACACGGTAGAAGTTGCCCATATCGACGGCTTTGGCGCATTCTTCGTTGGTGAGGAGGGTTTCGTACATCTTCTCTCCGTGGCGGATGCCGATGACCTTAATCTCCTCCTTCTTGCCTCCGAACAGTTCGCATACGGCCTCGGCCTGAGTCTGGATGGTGCAGGCAGGAGCTTTCTGGACGAGGATGTCGCCATTCTGGCCGTTTTCGAAGGCGAAGAGCACAAGGTCAACGGCTTCTTCGAGCGACATTATGAAGCGGGTCATCTTGGGCTCGGTGAGGGTGATGGGGTTGCCGCTGCGGATCTGGTCTATCCAGAGGGGGATGACGCTTCCACGGGAGCACATCACATTGCCGTAGCGGGTGCAGCAGATTTTGGTGCCGTGGAAGGTGCCGTCTTTGTCGTAAGTGCCTGAGTTGCGGGACTTTGCGACTGCTA
>NZ_JBAELF010000089.1:0-4807 GCF_056211015.1 Candidatus Egerieousia sp. | reverse complement strand
CAAGAACGGCGGGGATCCACCTCTTCCCATTCCGAACAGAGAAGTTAAGCCCGCTTGTGCCGATGGTACTGCATCCGATGTGGAAGAGTAGGTAGTTGCCAGCTTTCAGGAGCTCAGAAGAAATTCCGGGCTCCTTTTTTTGTGCCATAGCAATACTGCTGAATGCAGGCACACGGCTGCAAAGAGAAAATTCCCTTTCCTGGGGAATTTTCTTTTGCAGTCCGCGGCCTGCCACATTCGTGGCCTGCAATGCGGCTTCAAAGTTCTCCCTCCCATTTTCTCCTGCAACCTGAATTCAGGCGTCTGATTGTTGTGCGGTGAGCATGGTGGTCCTCTGATGAGGCCCGGTAAGTCTTTCCTGGGCAGAATTCTCTTGCATACCGGTACACCGCCACATCCATTACTTCATTGTGGCCGTGAAGCGTGATTTGTCCACAAATTGCAATGATTTGTGGACAAACGGGTGAAAATGTTCACATTTTCCACAAATTCCTCGATTTTGTGGCCGTTTCAGTATTTGCGGCCACAATGATACGTGATTTTTGGCCGCAGGAAAACGTTCTTCCTGACTGCCTCTTTCCGCCAAAGCTGCTTGCAGCGGTCCCGCACACAGTGCGTACAATGAGCCCCGCTGCAAGCAGACCCCTCAAAATGGGTGGTCTGCTGGCACTCGCCAACTCCATAACCAAGTACAGCGTGTCTTGCTGCAAGCTGCTTTGGCAAAATATGAAAAAACTAGTAGCGCACAATAACTATACGCTTAAAGGCGAGACCGTGGAGCGGTACATCGCCATTTAGGGTCACATTTTCGCATAAAATGTGCCTGTTTTTCGCTTTTGGCAATCTGTTTGGTGGCGGTTAGATGATGATATCAGATAATTGGAGTTTGGGAACGTAGTGGATGCCCTGTTTGCGGTAGTATTTCTGCGATTCACCGTGCTTGATGCTTAACAGCTGGATTTTCTCAATTCCCTTGCCTATGGCAAGCAATGCGAGCGGATCATTTGGCAGATTGAATTCCTTTTTCAGTTCCTCTTTGTTTATTGCGCAGACAATTATGCCGTTAAGGCCCATGTCCACGGCCTTGAGAAGCATGCTTTGCATTGATATTCCGAGATCAATGTCAACTATCCGGTTCTCTTCCTTCTCGGAGCAGATTATGATGAAGGCATTCGGTTCTTCTCCCGGGAATGGAAGATTCAGTTCAGGAAGTGCCGCTCCAAGTTTGATGTTTTTCAGTACTTTCTGTGCATCATCAGATGTGACCAGCTTGAATCTGAGGCATTGCTGGTTCATTCCTGATGGGATTCTGGTATTTACGGAGACAATGTCCATCAGTTCTTGTTCGGATACGATATAGGAATTGTTGTAGCCTCTGTAACTTCTGTTCTTCAGTAGAAGGTTATCAATCGATTGGTTATTTTTCTTGATTATGACTTTCTTATGTGAGGCGTTCGGTCCAAAGAACTCGTCGAATTTCTTTTCAAGATAATTGTCTGCCATATTTCCCGCTTTTTTCTTCAAATTTACGCTACTGTTTCATAATATGCAATCAATCAGGTCAAGCAGATATGCAATCAGAAAAGAGTAGAGAAAAATTCTCTTGCAAGTCTTTATGTAAATGCTTGTGTGAGAGCGAAATAACTGTTTATTGAACTGATTGCCTTACTAGATTGCCTAAATTGTCATTTTGTCATATCATAAATAGGTACGATATTTGATAATATGTTCAGAAACGATGGAATGAACTATCGCTGTAGAAAATTAGAATTATTAAAATTTAAATATTATGAAGGGTTCTATTGGAGTTACAACTGAGAATATTTTTCCGGTAATCAAGAAGTTTCTTTATTCTGATCATGAGATTTTCCTTAGAGAGTTGGTTGCAAATGCGGTTGATGCAACTCAGAAGTTGAAAGCCTTGTCGAATGTTGGTGAGTTCAAGGGTGAGATTGGAAATAATTCGGTCAGTGTGGCTGTTGATGAGAAGGCTAAGACCATAACTGTTTCAGATAAGGGTATTGGTATGACTGCTGCTGAAATAGATAAGTATATCAATCAGATAGCTTTTTCAAGTGCAGGTGAGTTCCTGGAGAAATACAAGGACAATATACAGTCGATTATCGGTCATTTCGGACTTGGTTTCTATTCCGCTTTCATTGTAAGCAAGAAGGTGGAGATTGTGTCATTGTCCTGGAAAGAGGGTTCAATGGGCGTGAAATGGTCTTGTGACGGTTCTCCTGAGTTCCAGATGGAAGAGGTTGAGAAAGAGGGCAGAGGTACCGATATCATCCTTTATCTTGACGATGAGTCATTGGAGTTCGCTTCAAGGACAAAGATAGAGGAGTTGCTGAACAAATATTGCAAGTTCATGCCTGTTCCTGTTGTTTTTGGAAAGAAGCAGGAGTGGAAGGACGGAAAGATGGTTGATACTGAGGAAGATAAAGTAATCAATACTATTGAGCCTCTCTGGGCAAAGAATCCCAAGGATCTCAAGGATGAGGATTATCTGAAGTTCTACAGGGAACTTTATCCTATGCAGGACGAGCCTTTGTTCTGGATTCATCTGAACATTGATTATCCTTTCAATCTCACTGGTATTCTCTACTTCCCTAAGATCAAGGAAAGAATGGATATTATGAAGAACAAGATACAGTTGTTCTGCAACCAGATGTATGTGACAGACCATGTTGAGAACATCGTTCCTGATTTCCTCACTCTGCTGTATGGCGTGATTGATTCACCGGATATTCCTCTCAATGTGTCAAGAAGTTATCTGCAGGAGGATGCTTCCGTGAAGAAGATTTCTTCTTACATTACAAAGAAGGTTGCCGACAAGCTTGAGGAGATTGCCAAGGAGAACAAGGAGAATTTCGAGAGCAAATGGGACAATATCAAACTGTTCATTGAGTATGGAATGCTCTCTGATGAGAAATTCTATGACAGGGCCCTGAAATTTGCGCTTTTCAAGGATGTTGACGGCAAGTATTACGGTTTTGAGGATTACAGGAACCTGATCAAGGAGTCACAGACCAACAAGGACAAGAAAGTTGTTTACCTTTATTCAACGGATTCCGAGAATCAGTATTCATATATTGAGCAGGCCAAGGCAAAAGGATATAATGTTTTGCTGTTCGATTGCGAACTTGACGCACATTTTGTAAATTTGCTTGAAAGCAAATTGTCGGATTCACAGTTCGCAAGAGTTGATTCAGACATTATTGACAACCTTATAACAAAGGAGAAGAAGGAGCAAGCTGCTGTTGATGAGGCTCTTCAGCAGGATATGAACAACGCATTGAATGCAGTAATGCCTCAGGGTGCGAATTATTATGTGAGGATTGAGAATCTGGGAGAGGATGCACAGCCTATCACCATTACTCAGAGCGAGTTCATGCGCAGGTACAGGGAGATGAGCAAGTTGGGAGGAGGTATGAACTTCTATGGACAGATGCCTGATTCATACACACTTGTACTTAACAATGACAATGCTCTGGTAAAGAAAGTGCTGAACGAGAGGTTGGAGAAGAATGCTGCGGAAATTGCTGATTTTGAGGCGAGGATGAATTCATTGAAAGGTGAGCTCGACCAGATTGAAGCATCAAACAAGGACAAGAAGGCCGAGGAGGTATCAAAGGAGGATACTGACAGGAAGAACGAACTGAATTCAAGTATCGAGCAGCTGAAGACAAGCAGACGTGAGATGATGGAGAAGTTCGCAAACGGAAGCGATCTTCTCAAGCAGCTTGCAGATATAGCTCTCCTTTCCAACAATATGTTGAAAGGCAAGGCGTTGAATGATTTTGTGAAGAGAAGTCTTGAATTGCTTAAATAACAACAAATACAGTCAGATATGAAAACATTAATCAGCACAGTTCTTGCATTGGTGCTCTTTTCCATTGCTTCTTTTGCCGACAATGTGGAGCGTGAGTTCAGAATGACCGGCTATTACGGCATCAAGGCGTCTCACCAGTTCAATATTGTTGTCAGGAAGGGAAACAATCCAACCATCAAAGTAAGTTGTCCTCAGGAACTTGAGACATACCTTGACATCAAGCAGGACAAGGAAACGCTTGTTCTGTCCTTCAATAAAAGCTTTTCTGAAAAAATTTCGCATCTGTTTGATTCAAACAGGAAAGGTAAGGCAACCCAGGTGAAGGTTACCTTGGAAATGCCGGAATTAAACAGCATTGAACTTTCCGGTTCCTGCTCATTGAAAACAGAAGGTGATTTCAGGACAGGTGCCTTTGTATTTGACATTTCAGGCGCCTGTGATGCCGTTGTAAACGTGAATGCAATGAAACTCAGAGGTGATGCCAGCGGTTCATCGGAGCTTACAGTAAATGGACACTTTGATATCATTACCTGCAAGAGCTCAGGAAGTTCAAGCGTCACACTCAACAGCCATTGCTCTGATTTGAATCTTGAATTCTCAGGTTCAAGCGTTACCAGATACAATGGAGATGTTGATGATACAGCTACTATCAAGGCCAGCGGCTCATCTGACAGCTATCTGGCAGGAAGCGCAACCATGGTTATCATTCAGGCCAGTGGCACTGCGATGGTGGATGCCAAGGGACTTGACGCTCCTGAGGCGGAAGTTAAGGCATCAGGCGTTTCAAAGGTCTTTGTCTATGCAAGCAAGAAACTGTCGATGCATGCCAACATGACCTCAAAGATTACATATTACGGTAAACCGGCTGAGATACAGACTGAAAACGGTGGCAGAAGATATGTAGCAGGCGAATAAGGAACAAACAAATAAAATAAAATGATTACTCAATATAATACCCACTGACAAAACCTG
>NZ_JBAELF010000088.1:0-34639 GCF_056211015.1 Candidatus Egerieousia sp. | reverse complement strand
CAAGAACGGCGGGGATCCACCTCTTCCCATTCCGAACAGAGAAGTTAAGCCCGCTTGTGCCGATGGTACTGCATCCGATGTGGAAGAGTAGGTAGTTGCCAGCTTTCAGGAGCTCAGAAGAAATTCCGGGCTCCTTTTTTTTGCACTCGGATATGTCTGCAAGCGGGGCCTCGCGCTGCGCAAGGAGAATTCCGCTACTTTCGATTGTTCAAGTATGGCTATCAGGTATTTAACAAAAAAAAGAGAGTGACTTAGTCACCCTCTTTGATATGTCAGGTTTTGTGAAGCTTTATGCGAGTTTGTGGATTGCAAGTCCGCTGCGGAGCTTAGGCTCGAACCATGTGGTCTTTGGTGGCATGATGTTGCCTGTATCTGCTATATCAATGATCTGTTTCATTGATACTGGATACAGTGCGAATGCTGCTACCATTTCGCCTGAATCAACTCTCTTCTTGAGTTCGCCGAGTCCTCTGATACCTCCTACGAAGTCAATTCTGTGTGAGGTTCTGAGGTCCTTGATGTCAAGAAGCTTGTCAAACACGAGGTTGGAAAGAA
Source organism: Candidatus Egerieousia sp. (assembly GCF_056211015.1). NCBI lineage: Bacteria > Pseudomonadati > Bacteroidota > Bacteroidia > Bacteroidales > Candidatus Egerieousia > Candidatus Egerieousia sp. Next base: position 34,084 of record NZ_JBAELF010000088.1, on the reverse strand, counting down.
CTGTTACATCAAGAACGCCGATAGGGTCTGAATCGTTGTAGGTTCCTTCTTTTGCCTGGAGGCTGTACCAATTGCCATCGATGTACATTGAGAAGTTGTGGAGAGATGTTGGTTTATAAATATCGGTTCCTTTCTTCTCTACGATGAAGTCCTTTGACAGAGCCTCTATGAACTGCTCCTTGCCCATACCGTTAAGGTCCTTGATCACGCGGTTGTAGTCAATTACCTTGAGGTGGCTTTCAGGGAAAACAACTGCCAGGAAGAAGTTGTATTCTTCATTTCCTGTATGGTTAGGGTTGTTCTCTTTCTTCTCAAGACCTACGCGTGCTGCGGCAGCTGTACGATGGTGACCGTCGGCTACATAGAACGCAGGGATAGTGGCGAAAATCTCTGTGATGCGCTTGATGGTTTCCTCGTTATCTATTACCCAGAAATGGTGACCGAATCCGTCTTCGGCTGTATAATCATACTCTGGAGCACCTTTGATCACATTGGCAACTATTGCGTTGATCTCTTCGTTGTCGGGATATGCAAAGAATACAGGCTCAAGGTTGGCGTTCTGGTTGCGTACGTGAATCATACGGTCGTCTTCCTTCTCTTTTCTGGTGAGCTCGTGCTTCTTGATGGCACCTGTCATATAGTCCTCTACGTTTGCTGCTACAACAAGACCGTACTGTGTGCGGCCATCCATAGTCTGAGCATATACGTAGTAGTTCTCTTTCTTGTCCTGAACAAGCCATCCTTTCTTCTGCCACTCCTTGAAGTTCTCAACAGCTTTGTCGTAAACCGGCTGTGAATGTTCCTCTGCAATAGGGTCAAAATCTATTTCGGCCTTGATGATGTGAAGAAGTGATTTCTCACCTGCCTCAGCCTTTGCCTCAACTGAGTTGAGCACATCGTAAGGACGTGAAGCAACCTCGCTTGCTATCTCTTTCGGAGGTCTTATGGCTGCAAATGGTTTTACTCTTACCATTGTTATTTCTATTATGGAGTGTTATTAGAATTTGTTTACCTGGAATTTTGTGCAACCCTCGGTGAAGAATTTCACAATCTGGTTTGCAGCTGCAAGACCTGCATTAACGTTAGCCTCTGCAGTCTCCGCACCCATCTTCTTAGGTGTTGCAAATACTCTGTTGCCGAATTTGGCCTTGAGCTCGTCAATGCATGCAGGAGCTACGTCGGCAATGTATTTGAGGTCTTCCCTCTCTTCCAGAACCTTCAAGAGTTCAGGCTCGTTGATAACTTCCTTGCGGGCTGTGTTAACAAGGCATCCACCTTTAGGCATCCTTGAAACGAGATTGTAACCGATTGAACCCTTGGTCTGCTCTGTTGCAGGAATGTGGAGTGAAACGAAGTTGGAGTTGGCGTAGAGATCTTCAAGAGTCTTTGCAACTGTTACACCTTCCTTCTCCATTGCCTCTGCAGGAACGAATGGATCGTAAGCCATGATGTTCATTCCGAATCCCTTAGCGTGGTTGGCTACCAGACGTCCAACGTTTCCGTATGCCTGGATACCGAGAGTCTTGCCCTTGAGTTCGGAGCCTGTTCCCGGTGTGAGCTGGTTCCTTGAAATGTAGATCATAAGGCAGATGGCCAGTTCGGCAACTGCGTTTGAGTTCTGGCCAGGAGTGTTCATGGCAACGATTTTGCGCTCTGAGAGGGCAGCAAGGTCAAGATTGTCGAAGCCTGCACCTGCCCTTACAACTATCTTGAGGTTCTTTGCAGCGGCAACAACATCCCTGGTGACTTTGTCTGAACGTACTATCAGGGCGTCTGCATCTGCAACGGCTGCCAGAAGCTGGTCAGCGGAAGTGTATTTTTCAAGTCTTGCAAACTCGTGGCCTGCACCTTCAACTATTTTCTGTATTCCTTCTACAGCAACTTTTGAGAAAGGTTTTTCTGTAGCTATAAGAACTTTCATCTTTATGTTTTTTAGGATTTATAATTATACACCCCGATAGTTTCATCAACTATCGAGGTGCAGTGTTATTTGAATTATTTATGGAGTTCTTCGAATTCCTTCATTGTAGCTATGAGAGCCTCAACAGCCTCTACAGGGCAGGCGTTGTAGATGGATGCTCTGAAACCGCCAACTGAGCGGTGGCCCTTGATGCCAACCATTCCGCGCTCCTTTGCGAATGCCATGAATTCATCCTGCAGAGCCTCCTTGCCAGGAGCCATTACAAAGCATACGTTCATGATTGAGCGGTCCTCCTTTGCAGCTGTGCCAACGAACATAGAGTTGCGGTCAATCTCGTTGTAAAGCATCTCGGCTTTCTTTTTGTTGATCTTGTTGATTGCTTCAACTCCACCAAGGCCTTTGAGCCATTTGAGTGTCTCGTGCATTACGAAGATTGAGAATACAGGAGGGGTGTTGAACATTGAGTGGTTCTTTGCTTCCTCTGGATAATGGGTTCTGTAATCAACCATTGTAGGGAGAACGCGCTCAACCTTTCCGAGAATGTCCTTTCTTACGATAACGAAAGTAACGCCTGCAGGACCAACGTTCTTCTGGGCACCACCGTAAATCATACCGTATTTCTTTACGTCAACAGGACGGCTCATGATATCTGAAGACATGTCGGCTACCAATGTTACAGGGCAGTCGATATCTTCCTTGATCTCTGTTCCGTAAATGGTGTTGTTGGTTGTGATGTGGAAGTAATCAACGTCTGTAGGAATTGTATATCCTTTTGGAATGTAGGAATAAGTCTTGTCCTCGGATGAAGCAACAACTGTAACCTCACCGAAGTTCTTTGCCTCCTTGATGGCTTTCTTTGCCCAAACGCCAGTCTGGAGGTAAGCAGCTTTCTTGTTGAGAAGGTTTGCAGCTACTGTAAAGAACTGTGTTGAAGCACCGCCGCCAAGGAACATGATTGCATATTCTTCAGGGATGTTGAGGAGGTCTCTCCAAAGCTGCTCTGTCTCAGCCATGATTCTCTCCCAACCTGGAGTTCTGTGTGAAATCTCAAGAATACCAATTCCGGTGTTGTCAAAATCGCGGATAGCCGCAATTGCAGACTCGATGGCCTCTTTAGGGAGTACACATGGACCTGCGTTGAAGTTATAAGCTTTCTTCATTTTGTATGTTTGTTAAGTTTATATTAGTTATTATAAATGTTTGCTTTTTTGTCTTACAGAACGGAAATCACCTCCACGTTCTCAATAGGAGTGTCCTTTTCGCAGTAGTGGCAGTGAAGTTTGATTGAGCCGTTGTTCTGCCTTATTGTTGTGAATATGCTCTTGATGGGCTGATGGTTTGTGACGCATTTCGGATTGGAGCATCTGGCAATGCCTTCGATTCTGTCAGGAACGGTTGTCCTCTTTTTCTCCACTACTTCGTAATCCTTTATTATGTTTGCGTTCGCGAGCGGTGCCACAAGGGCTATCCTGTTCAATTCTTCATCCTTGAAGTATTTTCCTGAAATCTTTATGATTGCTTTCTTGCCAAGAAGTTTGCTGTCCAGGTTGGTTCCGAAAGTAATAGGATGCTGGCAATGACTCAGATCAAGTATGTTTATTACCTTGAAAAGCTGTGTTGCCGGAATATGGTCAAGTACGGTGCCGTTCTCAATGGCGCTAACCTTTAATTCTTTCCCTTTTTGCTCCATTTTACTGAAAAATATAATAATTTGTAAAGATACTCTTTTTTTTGGGATTTGTTACAATAGATTTGAAAGCGAATGATACGGAAACAGCAGAGTTTGTTATCTTTGTACAGTAAAGTAATCGTAATTCTTATTCGTATGAAAAAAATACTGCTGTTTCTGGCTTTGGCCGCATGTGTCCTTGTCTCTTGCAATGAAAATGACTTGAGTGACAATCCTCAGGAACGGGCCGCTCAGGAACTGGCTGTGAGAGTTCTTGGAGAAAAGGCCGCCTCTCATTTCAAGTTCACCCTCTGTTCTGATTCAATAGAGACTTGTGATTCCTTCACCCTACGGCAGAAGGGCCGGAAAGTGGAGATTGTGGCCAATAACGCCAATTCTATGGCTGTAGGACTGAACTATTATCTGAAATATTATTGCAATGCGGAATACGGCTGGCTGGCAGGCGATGATCCTGTTCTTCCTGAAAGATGGCCGGATGTTGATGAGCCTGTTACCATAAAGGCGCGTGTTGCCGACAGATTCTTCCTGAATTATTGTACATACGGATATACGATGCCTTGGTGGAGATGGTCCGACTGGGAGCATTTCATTGACTGGATGGCAATGAACGGAGTGAATCTGCCTCTGGCTATCACCGGCCAGGAGTCCATCTGGTATCAGATATGGATGGAGATGGGCCTGAGCGACGAGCAGGTGCGGTCATACTTCACAGGACCAGCGCATCTGCCTTGGCACAGGATGCAGAATATTGACCGCTGGGGAGGCCCGCTCCCTCAGAGCTGGCTTGATGCACAGCTTGAGCTGCAGAAGCAGATAACCGAACGTGAAAGGGAACTGAACATGAAACCGGTGCTTCCTGCTTTTGCGGGGCATGTTCCAAGGGAGTTGAAGGAGATTTATCCTGATGCTCCTATGACAGAACTTGAGCCATGGGCCGGATACACTGCGGAATATGCCTGCACGTTCCTCGATCCTATGAGCGAACTTTATACAGAGATTCAGAAGAAGTTCATAGAGAAGGAAACCGAAATATACGGAACCGACCATGTTTATGGTCTGGACCTTTTCAACGAGCTCATGCCACCAAGCTGGGAGCCTGATTATCTTGGAAGAGTGAGCCGTCAGGTGTACGAGTCCTTGAAGGATGCGGATGAAGATGCGGTGTGGCTCCAGATGGGATGGCTGTTCTACAACGAGCGCAAATACTGGACCAATGACAGGGTGGAGGCTTATCTCACTTCGTTCCCTGCTGACAATCAGCTGCTTCTTGACTATTATTGTGAGAAGATGGAGGTCTGGCAGAGAACAGAATCATTCTACGGCGTTCCATATATCTGGTGCTATCTTGGCAATTTCGGCGGCAATACCAATCTGGTTGGGCAGATGCGTGAGATTGACAGCAGAATTGAAAACACATTCGTTAACGGTGGCTCCAATTTCAGGGGTATTGGCTCAACACTCGAGGGTTTTGACTGCAATCCTTATGTTTATGAATATGTTCTGGAAAAAGCCTGGGACATGCCTTTGACAAAGGATATTCCAGCCTGGACCAAGGCTCTGGCAAACAGAAGAGCAGGCGTTGTTGATCCATTGGCTCAGGAGGCCTGGACTGAAATCATAGACAGCGTTTACGTTGACTTCTCCTCACCCGGACAGGCTTGTTATATAAACCAAAGACCTAATATCAAGAAGTCCAAGGCTTATTATACAAACGCAAGACTCAAGTATGACAACAGTCATCTTGAAAACATAATCGGTAAGCTGCTTGAGGTTGACGGCCGCGGGAATGCATACAATTTCGATCTCACCAATCTTACCCGCCAGATGCTTGCCAATAAGTTCGGAGAGTTGAAAATCCAGCATGATACGGCATATATGACCGGAGACAGCGCTACGATGCGCAGGCTTCAGCCTCAGATGCTGGAGATAATGAAGGATGCAGACAAAGTGCTGGCAACTCAGAACTATTTCCTCCTTGGCAAATGGATTGACGATGCACGCAGCTGGGGCACTGACGATGCCGAAAAGGATTATTTCGAGAGAAATGCCAGGAACCTGCTCACATCATGGAGCGATGCCGACATGCTACTGAATGACTATGCTTCCAGAACCTGGAATGGCCTTTCACTCACATACTATATGCCTCGATGGGAGATGTTCTTCAGGTACATAAACAAGGTGATGGATGAGGGGAAATCCTGGGACGATGCCGCGTACTCCGACTTCAATTCAGAATGCACCGCTTATGAAAGGAAGTGGTGGAATGAGTTCATAGGTACATTCAACGCCAGTCCTGCAGGTGAAAGCAAGACCATTGTTCAAGAAATCTACAACAAATATTGCAAATAAAAAATCATTGTCATGAAACGCTTCCTGTTATTGATTCTGCTATGTCCAGTATTCGCATTTCAAAATGCAAATGCGCAGGATTATGCTCTTGAGGTGCTTCCGGACAAGGAAGTCATCTATATAAAGAAGCTGGCTCTTCCTGGTAATCTTTCGGTCAAGGATCTGCTCCTGATGTATCCGAGCATACTTATCAAGAATGCGGAGAGCGCCATTGACCGATATGAGATACAGCTTAATGACAAGACCATCAACTCGGCCAATGATGAGATACTTGTTGCCACAAAACTCAGTGAAATTGAAACGATAGAGATTTCATCCTCACCATCAGTGACACAGCAGAAGAATGGTCAGGGAGGAGTTATTAATCTGGTTTTGAACAAGCCTGATGAAGATGGCCTTTCTGGTTCGGCTTCACTGTTCACTTTCACCTCAGTCAATATCATGCCTGCATTGAATCTGGATTACAAACGTAGCGGTCTGCTGATACGCAGCAAGTTCAACTTTGAATACTACAACGTAAAAAAGGACTATGAGATAAATGAACAGGATGTCTTAAGTGAAGTTGTCAGCAAAAAATGGGTGAGGAATAATTATTGGGATCAAGCTGCGAAAGTGGATCTGGTTTATACTTCTCCAAGCGGTGATAATGTTTTTAAATTCTGGTTAAGTGAAGTGACCGACAGAAATGAAACTACAACACATGTCAATCAGCACCGGATTCTTGACAAGACTGCTGAAATGGGGGAAGGCTGGACACTCAATGAGTATTCTGAATCAGAAGACAAGATAAGGACCAGAATGTTCACCCTCAGAGCAGCTGCACAGTTCGAGCATTTCTTTGGCAAGGATCACAGGATAAAGCTGGCTTGCGATTACGATTATTCGCGCATGAAGGATATCAGGAATCAGGACAGGGAACAGACCATATATCCGAAAAACTTTCAGGCTGAGATGCAGTACAAACTGCCGTTGCTCAGAGGCAGTTACAGCCTTATCATGGAAAGCGGCTTGAACTATACAGGCAGTGCGGACAAGGTGTATGCTCAGAAAAACAGTTCGGTGTATGCATCACCATATCTCAATTTGAAGTACAAGCATGCTGCCTGGGCCATAAATGCCGGTGCCAGGTACCAGCACTACAAGTATTTGAGTGCGCGCAATGACTGGACTTTCAACCTCAATATGGTATGGCAGATGCTTGACCATCATGCCTTGAGATTCATTGGAACAAGGAATATTACCAGGCCTTCGGAAAGCATGCTTGACCCTTCATTGATTAATAACCCTCTGGATGGTTCCTGGCACTTCGGAAACCCAGACCTGAGGCCGTCCTCCATATATACAGCTGCCGTAAAGTACATTCATGACTGGATACAAGGTTCAAGTTCGTTCATATTCGCATTTGGTCTGGGATATTATTATACACACGACGGAATAGAAACGATAACTGTGAGAAGAGACCCCCGTTTGATTCCATACGTGACTTTTATCAACAGCAATATAAAGAGAACGTTGTTTGCTGATTTCAATCTGATATACAAGTATGATATTTTTTCATGCACCTTTACCGGAAACTTTTTCAGAAGCCGTGAGCAAGGGTTTGATGATTCGAAGGCCAGATACAGATATTTCAACCTGTCATTGTCCCCTGTGTTCAAATTCAGGCATCAGTGGTCACTGAGCTCAAGAATGATTTACAACAGCAGGGTGAAAACCTTGAATTCAACGGAGGGCGATTGCTTCTTCATGAGCATGAACCTGAACAAGACATTCGGCCAGTGGTCATTGTTCGCAGAAATGGCGGATATATTCGGATACAAGACCTGGGATAAGACTGTCAGTGGTGAAAATCATGTCATGAATACAGGTTATCACCTGTACAATAGGCATGTGGCTCTGGGATTTACGTATGAATTCTAGCGGATTCCAATCTTATCTGAAGCCGAGCAGGTAGGATATGATAGCCATTCTTACGTACATTCCGTTCTTAGCCTGTTTGAAATAGTAGGCGAACGGAGTTTCATCAACATCCTGCGCTATTTCATTGATTCTTGGAAGAGGGTGGAGGATTTTCATGTTCTCCTTTGCCCCTCCGAGCATTGATGCTGTGAGCGAGTAGCAGTTCTTCACCTTCTCATACTCCATAGGGTCTGTGAATCTTTCCTGCTGCACTCTTGTCATATAGAGTATGTCGGACTGGTTCAGGCCGTCCATAAGTTCTGTGGTTTCCTTGAACGGGATGCCTTTGGATTTGAGGAACTCCTTGTACTCATCGGGCATTGAAAGTTCCTTTGGCGCAGTGAATGTGAACTTTGGCGATTCAAACAATGAAAGAGCCTGTAGAAGAGAGTGCACGGTTCTTCCGTATTTGAGGTCACCCACCATATCTATGTTTATGTTGTCCAGCCTTCCTTGTGTTTTGCGTATTGAATAGAGGTCAAGCAGAGTCTGTGAAGGATGCTGGTTGGCACCGTCTCCTGCATTTATCACAGGGACACTTGCAACTTCGGAGGCATAACGTGAACTTCCCTCAAGAGGATGTCTGATAACAATGAGATCAACATAGTTGGAAACCATCTTTATTGTGTCCTTGAGGCTTTCACCCTTGCTCACACTTGTGTTTCCTGCATCTGAAAAGCCGATTACTCTGGCTCCCAAACGGTTTGAAGCTGTCTCAAAACTGAGCCTTGTCCTGGTTGAAGGCTCGAAGAAAAGAGTTGCAATGACTTTGCCCTGCAGTATGGGCTGATTGGGATTCTTTTCGAAATCGGCTGCAATGTCAAGGATATGAAGAATCTCATCCTTGGAAAAATCGTGGATTGAAATCAGACTTTTAGGCATATTGCTTATGTTTTTCTGATTGACAAAGATAATAAATTATAGTTCAGACTGAACGTTTCTTCCAATTTTTGCACCTGTGACAGGGGAACATCTACTTTCAGCGAGCACTGCAGATTGAACTGCTGGGAAACCGGTGCCAGATTGAAACTTTTGAGAATCTTCATGACCTCGTTCATATCTGTATAGTCAAAATCTATCTGCATTTCCTGACAGGCGGTTTTTTCAACAATCAGAGCTGTTTGAATAGCTTCCGCACTTGAGGTTTTATACGCCCTTATCAGCCCCGGTATTCCCAGCTTTATGCCTCCGAAGTAACGGACCACAACTATCAGTATGTCGCTCAGACCGGCGGAAAGAATCTGGTTGAGGATAGGCTTTCCGGCGGATGAGGAAGGCTCACCGTCATCATTGGCGCGCCACATTTCGCCTGTATGCCCTATCCTGTAGGCATAGCAGTGGTGTCTTGCATCAAAATATTCTGTTTTAAGGCTTTGGACATGCTCCATGGCCTGCTCTACCGAACTCACGGGAAATGCAAAAGCAAGGAATTTGCTTCCATTATCTTTATACAGGCCTCTGGATGGAGAAGCTATGCTTTTGTATTTGTCGGTTATTTCCATATAATAGATTGCAAACTTAATTTTTGTAATAGTAAAATCAAAAGTTTTTGTGTAAGTTTGCTTGACAAAATATGCTGAACTATGGTACTTGTTTATAAGGGTTCTATTGTGGGGAGTAAAACTTTTTTGCGCCGGTATGAGCTGACCGAAGATATTTCCCTGTATGATTTGAATATTTTTCTGCAGAATGACATGGGCTTCTCTCCTGACCAGATGGTCATGTTCCGCGGATATGATGCCAAGGGGCGTGTGAAGAGCGAATACTGTCTTTTCGATCTTGGAGACGGGGCAATGGACGCCGTTTCCATTGCCGATACGCTGGAAAAGGAGGAACAGACCATAGAATGGGTATATAACCTGAAGAACAACAGGGGAATAATGCTGAGTTTCGAAGGTGAAACGGAAGCTCGTATGCGCGTCTCATATCCGAGGCTCATAGAGGAAAAAGGGCAGAATCCTCAGCAGTTCTCAAAAACTTATTCCGATGAAATTGATGAGTTCCTTGATGATGTTTCCGCATCAGATGAATTATACGAAGAAGAGGAACTGCCGGAAGGTGTAGAGGAAGCCTGATGGGCTGCGGCAAACTCACCATACTCCTCGGCCCTACGGCTGTTGGCAAGACGGACCTGGCAATTGAAATGGCCCGCAGTGCTTCTTCACCGGTAATATCCTGTGATTCAAGACAGATTTTCAAGGAGATGAAGATAGGTACTGCGCCTCCTTCCAGCGAGCAGCTTGCTGCCGTGAAGCATTACTTCATATTTTCACATTCCGTTGCGGATTACTACACAGCCGGCAAATATGAAATCGAAGCCCTTGCACTTCTCGAAGAACTTTTCAAAACTCATAGTCATCTGATAATGTCAGGCGGTAGCGGCCTGTACATCGATGCCCTTTGCAACGGTCTTGATGATTTCCCTCCCGCAGATCAGGAACTGAGGGGAAGGCTCATGCACAGGCTGGAAAGCGAAGGCCTGCAGCCGCTTGTTGATGAACTGTCGCAAGTGGATGAAGAATCATGTGAATTTATAGATCTTTCAAACCCTCAGAGGGTTGTGAGAGCTCTTGAGGTTACTTTGCAGACAGGAAAGCCTTATTCGCAGTGGCGCAGCAACAGGAAAAAGCAGAGGCCGTTTGAAATAGAGAAGATCGGGCTGTCAAGACCGCGCGAACTTCTGTATGAGAGGATAGACAGAAGGGTGGACATGATGGTTCAGGCAGGCCTGGAGGAAGAAGTACGTTCCTTGGAGAAATGGCGCTCCATGCCTGCGCTCAGAACGGTAGGTTACAGGGAGTTCTTCGATTACTTCGATGGGAAGCATGACCTTGACACTGCAATAGCCCTGATAAAGCGCAATACCAGACATTACGCCAAAAGACAGATTACCTGGTGGGCCAGGGACAGGGAAATCAACTGGATTAATCTATGAAAGTCAGGCAAGCGGATCAGTTCCCCAGTTCGGAAAGGAACTTGATTCTGATAAGGCGGACCTCCTCCTCGGTATAGTCCGGGCCAAGAGCTTTCATTGCATCGGTCACGGAATCCGTAAGGGCTTCCTCCTTGAAATAATCGTATATGTCCGCTATCTTGTCCTCGTCCACAACCTGCCTTATGTAATAATCGATGTTCACTTTCGTGCCAGAGTTCACGATTGATTCAATCTCGCTGTAAAGGGTGTCCATCTCCATGTCCTTTATCCTGGCAATGTCCTCCAGAGGAATGCGGCGGTCTATGTTCTGGATTATGAACACCTTGTTCATTGCCTTGCTGGCAACTGTCTTCACAACGAACTCCGTGGGACGTTCTATTTCATTCTCATCAACGTATTTGGCTATCAGCTGCAGGAACTCCCTTCCGAATTTCCTTGCCTTTCCTTCTCCCACACCCTGACAGGTCTTGAGTTCTTCTATGGTGATAGGGTACATTGTGGCCATGTCCATAAGTGATGGATCCGAGAATATGACGAAAGGAGGGAGCTTGAGCCTCTTTGCCATAGAAAGCCTTATGTCCTTGAGCATTCCAAGCAGCACTTCGTCGGAAGCGCCGGCTGTATGCTTTATTCCGCTACCAGCGATAGCCTCGTCGTCCTCATCGCTCTCATTGTATTCAGAGTCTTCCGTAAGCATTATCTGGTAAGGATACTTGAGATATTCCTCTCCTTTAGGGGTCACGTGGATGAGACCGTAGGTTTCAATCTCCTTGTGCAGGAACTGCAGAAGCACGCCCTGTCTGATTACAGCCAGCCAGAAACGTTCGTTCTTCCCCGGAATGAGACCGAAGAACTCGTTCTTGTGGTGGTTATAGGATTTGATCAGTGAGTTGGAAACGCCACCAAGTATATTTGCAAGGTGCTCAGACTTGAAGTGCTCCTTCATTGACTGAACAAGTTCAATCACGTAGCAGAGATATTTGGATCCCTCGAACTGCTTCTTAGGGTGCAGACAGTTGTCGCAGCAGCCGCAGTTTTGAATATTATAGTCCTCTCCGAAATAGTTGAGAAGTATTTTCCTGCGGCAACGGTTGGATTCGGCGTATGAAACGGTGTCATACAACAGCTGTCGGCCTATTTCCTGTTCCGCCACAGGCTTGCCCTGCATAAACTTCTCAAGCTTCTGAATGTCCTTGTAACTGTAGAATGCAATGCACTGGCCCTCGCCACCGTCTCTTCCGGCGCGTCCTGTTTCCTGATAGTATCCTTCAAGACTCTTGGGAATATTGTAATGTATGACAAAGCGTACATCCGGCTTGTCTATGCCCATTCCGAAAGCGATTGTTGCAACAATCACGTCAATCTGCTCCATAAGGAACATGTCCTGGTTTCTGGATCTTGTGGCGGCGTCAAGCCCTGCGTGATATGGAAGGGCCTTTATACCATTGACATTCAGGAACTCAGCCAATTCTTCAACCTTCTTGCGGCTAAGGCAATAAATTATTCCTGATTTCCCCTCATTGTTCCTTATGAATTTGATGATTTCCTTTTCTGTGTTGACTTTAGGACGTATCTCATAATACAGATTCTCGCGGTTGAAGGATGCCTTGAATATTCTGGCATCCTGCATTCCGAGATTTTTCTGTATGTCCTGCTGGACTTTTGGAGTGGCGGTTGCCGTAAGCGCAATGACAGGAGCTTTTCCTATCTGCTTGATAATAGGCTGGATCCTCCTGTATTCCGGACGGAAATCGTGCCCCCATTCAGAAATGCAATGAGCCTCGTCAACTGCATAGAATGAAATTCTTATCTGCTGGAGCAGAAGGACATTCTCTTCTTTTGTAAGGGATTCGGGAGCTACGTAAAGCAGCTTGGTGACTCCGCTGAGCAGGTCCTGATGAACTTCCTGCAACTGGGCTTTTGACAGCGATGAATTAAGGAAGTGCGCTATGCCCTCCTTCTCTGACACAAAACCTCTTATGGCATCAACCTGATTCTTCATCAAGGCAATCAGAGGAGATATGACAATGGCAGTCCCCTCCATTACAAGAGCTGGAAGCTGGTAGCACAAGGACTTGCCGCCTCCGGTTGGCATGAGCACGAAAGTGTTGTTGCCTTCAATGAGATTGCGGATTATATCCTCCTGGCCCTTCTTGAAAGATGAAAAGCCGAAGAATTCCTTGAGCTTGTTATGTAATTCCTCAGATGATATGTGCATTTTGTGTAAGGTAATATTGATACTGCCACCGAAAATGGTTACCTTCGCAGCACTAAATTACTTGTTTATTCAGTCAAAACAAAATTTTTTATGGAAAATTCAATAGAGTCATTGAAAGAGCTGGCAACCAGTGTAATAGACAAAGAGGAGAAGGCGGTGGCCAGATTGAAGGACTTTGTAGATGATCATTTCATTGAAATACTGCAACTTATATTCAATTCAAAGGGCAGGCTCATAATTGCGGGCATAGGAAAAAGCGCAATAATCGGCAACAAGATAGTGGCAACGCTCAATTCCACCGGTACTCCCGCCATATTCCTGCATGCCGCCGATGCAATTCACGGAGACCTGGGCATAGTTCAGCCGGACGACATTGTGATGTGCATATCAAAAAGCGGCAACACGCCTGAAATCAAGGTGCTTGCACCTCTTATCAAGAGGATGGGCAACAAGCTCATTGCAATGGTCTCCAATGTTGATTCATATCTTGCACAGCATTCCGATTACATTCTGCCTACAACCGTTGACAGGGAGGCATGCCCTAACAATCTGGCACCTACTTCCAGCACCACAACCCAGCTTGTAATGGGTGACGCTCTGGCCGTATGCCTTCTCAAGATGCGCGGGTTCACGCAGGAGGATTTCGCAAGATACCATCCCGGCGGATCGCTAGGGAAGAAACTGTATCTTACCGTTGAGGATGTAATGGACAAGAGCCTCCGCCCTTGGGTGAGACCGGATGAATCCATTCAGAACACCATAATAAACATTTCGCAGAACAGACTTGGCGCAACCGTTGTTCTTGATGATGACAGGCTTCTTGGAATCATAACCGATGGCGACGTGAGAAGAATGATAGAGAGAGGCGTTCCTATGGACATGCTCAAGGCTTCTGACATAATGTCCGTTTCTCCAAAGATAATCGAGGCTTCCGCACTTGCCGTGAAGGCCTTCAATCTTATGGACAAGTTCCAGATAACTTCCGTGGTGGTAACTGATAACGGCCAGTATGCAGGCCTGATTCATGTTCACGATGTAATGAGGGAAGGGATTGTATAAAAGCGGAAAATTCTTATCTTTGCAAGATTGTAATCAAATTGATTTTTTCTATGCCAACCACAAGGTTTGAGATAACAAGAAGGCAGATTCGCAGCAGTTTCAGCCATTTTGTTCATAATGAAGCGATAGGCGGAATAATACTTCTTTTCTGTGCCGTAGTAGCTCTTGTCTGCGCTAACACGGATGCGCTCAATGGATTTACAAGATTCTGGCTGGAAACCAACGCTTCCATACATCTGGGGAGTTTCTCGCTTGACATGTCCTTGGAGAAATGGGTCAACGACGGTCTTATGGCTGTGTTTTTCTTTGTGGTGGGTCTGGAAATCAAGAGGGAGATGATGGTAGGCGAACTCAAGAGTTTCAAGCATTCCGCACTTCCCATTCTGGCTGCATTGGGCGGAATGGTATTCCCCGCTCTGATATACACAATTTTCAATTACGGAACACCTACCTCCAACGGATGGGGCATCCCTATGGCAACCGACATAGCATTTGCAATAGGCATTCTTTCCCTCCTCGGGAACCGTGTTCCTCTTGGCCTCAAGGTCTTCCTTACAGCATTGGCGATAGTTGATGACCTTGGCTCCATAGTGGTTCTGGCAATATTCTATCCAAGCCACGCCTTGCATTTTGACATGCTTGGATACGCATTGCTGGTAGTAATATTGCTTCTCATTTTCAACAAGATGAAAGTGAACAGGATATTGTTCTATGTGATACCCGGCGTAGCCCTCTGGTACTTTGTGCTTCAATCGGGCGTTCATGCAACCATCGCAGGTGTATTGCTGGCTCTTACAATTCCTTCTAGCACCAAAATCAATGAGGTGCAGTTCATGGTAAGCATCAAGCATCTGCTGGATAAGTTCAAGCTCAACAGCCAGAGAGGAATAGATGTTCTTGCAAATCCGCACCAGCAGGAAGTCATCCATAACATGAGTACGGAAATCAGGTACGTGGAACCGCTTATGCATACATTCGAAGCTGCTCTGCACCCTTGGGTCACATTCTTCATAATGCCTGTATTTGCTCTTGTGAATTCCGGAGTGGCGCTGAATTTCTCTGCGGTTGATTCGATACCGCCTGTTGCAGTCGGTATTTTCTTCGGCCTGTTCATTGGCAAGCCGGTTGGAATTTTCATTTTCAGCCTGCTGGCATGCCTGCTCAGGATTGCGGAACTGCCGGCGGGGTCGAACTGGAAGCAATTGTGGGCTATTGGAATGATTGGAGGAATAGGCTTCACAATGTCAATATTCATAGACTCGCTTGCATTCACTGACCAGAGTGCAATAGATATGGGTAAAATAGCTATCATCCTGACTTCCGTTGTAGTGTCCGTTGTGGGTTTGGTGGTGGTCAGCCTTACATGTAGAAAAAGAATAAGTAATAAATAATAAATGATTGAAAAAATGAAAAACGTTAAAGTATTGGCGCTCGCATTGGGTTGCGCTCTTCTTCTTGCTTCCTGCTCAAGCAAAAATTCATGTGAACTGCTTCCTGGTATCAATCAGGGTCAGTGTGACACAGCAAGTTATTCCGTAGGTGTATCATTGGCATCAATGATCAAACAGTCAGGCATAGAGTGCATCAATTATGATATGATGCTCAAGGGTATGAAGGATTTTTTCGCTCTTGATCCTGCAGATACAACATCCAAGCTCAAACTTGATGATGCGGTCATAGGTCAGGCTATCCAGAACTATATGATGGCCAGCCAGTCTGCCAAGGAGCAGCTTGAGACCACCAAGGAGAAAGCATTCTTTGAGAAACTCAAGAAAGAGAACCCTGATATTCAGGAGACAGAATCAGGCCTTTGCTATCAGATCATTGAAGCAGGTAATTCAGAAATGATTCCTGCCGATGCTGATACAGTTAACGTTCTGTATACAGGTACACTTCCTGACGGATCGGTATTCGATTCAACGGAGAAGAACAACAACGGTGAGGCTGTTGAGTTCACACTTCAGAGAGTGATTCCTGGTTGGAGAGAAGGTATGGAGCTTATAGGTGAAGGCGGCAAGATCAAACTCTGGGTTCCTTTCAAACTCGGTTACGGTCCAAGGGCCATGAGCGCAGAACTTCCTGCTTACTCAACACTTATTTTTGATGTTGAACTTGTAAAAGTTAAAAGGGTTGCTGAAACAAAAGACGTTAAGTAATCCTGATACGAAATAACACACAGAAAATTGCTGACATCGGCAGCAGCGCCTCAAAAATGGCGTTGCTGCTTGTTTGGTAGATTTGAATATGAAGTCTTTCCTCCGACTCCTTGCATACGCAAAGCCATACAGACGCTTCTGGCCGAATTATCTGGTGCTTTCCATTTTTTCGGTAATTTTCGGCGTTGTAAACTATGCTTTGTTCGGTCCGTTGCTCAGAGTGCTGTTTGATCCTGAAAAGATAGATACCGTAGCATCAAAGCCTGAATTCGAACTCAATCCCGATTATTTCGAGAAGGTTTTCGGGTATTACCTTTCCAACATGATGGCTGATGACGGTCCTCTGTTCGCACTGGCTTTTGTGGGTCTTTTCATTATTCTCACGAGTTTCCTTTCAAACCTTACAAGATATCTTTCACAGAAAATTCTTGTTGACATGAGGACCTACATTATGCGGAACATAAGGAGAGCTCTTTTTCAGAAGGTTTCATCACTGCATGTAGGCTATTTCAACGAACACAAGAAAGGAGACATTCTTTCATCTATTTCGAATGATGTCACGGAGGTCCAGAACGGCGTGGCGGACAGTTTCCACGTCATATTCAGGGAGCCGTTGCTGATTATCGGCTTCCTCGTAGGACTTTTTGTGATGAGTCCGGAACTTACGCTGGTAACACTTGTAACGCTGCCGTTCTCAGCCATTGTCATTGGAAGAATCAGCAAATATCTGAAGCGGAAGGCTGTTGAAACCCAGACTTTGATGGGACAGATAGTCAGCTGCTTTGAGGAAGGGATTTCGGGAATAAGGATAATCAAGGCCTTCAATGCACAGAAATTCGTTGACGGTCGCTTTGATGACTTGAATGAGGCGCACAGAAGGAGCTGCCGCAAGATGTTCAGCAGACAGGAGCTGGCCTCCCCTCTTTCAGAATTCCTTGGTATTACCATTGCCGCTCTTGTCCTGCTATATGGAGGATGGCTCCATTTCAACGGCAAGCTCGGGATGGACGGCCCTGCTTTCGTGGTTTATCTCGCCTTTTACTGGAGGGTGCTTGAACCGGCCAAGCAGATATCCAAGGCATACGCAAGCATTCAGAGGGGACTCGTTTCAGGCGGAAGACTGTTTGCAATACTGGATGCCGAAAATCCTATCAAGGAATCGGAAACTGCCCGGGAGAAAGCGAGCTTTGACACCGCCATTGAATTCCGCAACGTTAATTTTGCGTATGGAGCGGAGCCTGTACTTCATGATATCAACATAAAAATACCAAAAGGCAGGACAGTTGCCATAGTTGGTCCTTCCGGAGGCGGTAAGTCCACAATGGCTGATCTGCTGCCAAGATTCTACGATATCAGCGATGGTGGAATATTCCTGGACGGGACCAATATCAAGGATTACAGGATAGGTGACCTTGTAGGACTTATGGGAATAGTCACCCAGGAGGCCATTCTGTTCAACGATACCATCTTCAACAACATTTCATTCGGTATGGAGAATGTGAGTGAAGAGGATGTAATCCGGGCTGCAAAGATTGCCAATGCGCATGACTTTATTTCCGAAATGCCTGAAGGATACAACACCAATATAGGAGACAGGGGAGCAAAACTTTCAGGCGGTCAGCGTCAACGTCTGGCAATTGCAAGAGCTGTCTTGAAGAATCCGCCTGTCCTGATTCTGGATGAGGCAACGTCCGCACTGGATACGGAGAGCGAGCGTCTGGTTCAGGACGCCCTTACGAATCTGATGAAAAACAGAACGTCAATAGTGATAGCGCACAGACTCTCCACCATTCAGAACGCAGATGAGATAGTGGTGCTTGAAAAAGGAACGATACTGGAACGAGGGACGCATCACGAACTGCTTTCAAAAGGCGGCCTTTATTCACACCTCTGCAAGCTGCAGGACTTTAGTTAAAAAAGAAATAACCGGCGTATGAGCGAATATATATCATTTGTCAAACAAATAGAGGACAGCGTCAGGAACAACTGGTACAATAATGCACTTTCCGATTACAAGGGAATGTCATTGAAGTACAGCGATGTGGCCAGACGTATTGCCAAACTGCACATTCTTTTTGAAGTGTGCGGAGTCAGAAGAGGAGACAAGATTGCAATCTGCGGCAAGAATCAGGCGAACTGGGGCGTGGCTTTCCTTGCTGCAATGACATACGGAGCAGTGCCTGTCCCTATTCTTCATGAATTCACAGCGGCCAGTGTGCACCACATTGTCAATCATTCCGAAAGCCGGATACTCTTTGCCGGTGATATTGTCTGGCGGGGTTTGAACAAGGAGGAGATGCCGGCTGTTGAAGCATTCATAGGCGTGTCCGATTTCAGACTTCTGGCTGCAAGGAACGAAGATGTAGTCAATTGCCGCGAGCATTTGAACGAAATCTTCGGCAAGAGGTATCCTAAGGATTTCACGGCGGATGATCTCCATTACTGCACGGAGAGTGATGGCGAACAGCTGGCCGTCATAAACTATACATCCGGAACATCCGGATTCTCAAAAGGAGTAATGCTGCCTTTCAGGGCCTTGAACGGCAACCTGAACTTTGCCAAACGTGTTCATCCCGGTGTTAATTCGGAGACTAATGTGGTTTCAATGCTTCCTCTGGCGCATATGTATGGAATGATGTTCGAATTCCTGTATGAAATCTGCAAGGGAGTGCATGTCCATTTCCTTACAAGACTGCCGAGCCCTAAGATGATTATGGAGGCTTTTGACGCCATCAAACCTGACATTATCATTGCGGTGCCAATGATAATAGAGAAGATTTACAAGTCAAAACTGCTTCCATTGCTCACAAAGCCCGGAATGAAACTGCTTCTTTCCATTCCTGTGATAGATGTAATGGTGGAAACCAGGATCAAGGAGGAACTGGAGACGTATTTCGGTCGCAAGTTCAAGGAGGTGATTATTGGCGGTGCTGCATTCAATAAGGAGGCCGATGAATTCTTCCATAGGATAAAATTCAGATATACAATAGGATATGGAATGACCGAATGCGCTCCGATTGTCACATACGCTGCATGGGACAAATCAAAGCCGGGCTCCTGTGGAAAAGTGGTTGATGAACTTGAAGCAAGGATAGATTCCAGTGATCCTATGAACGTGCCTGGAGAGATACAGCTCAAAGGTCAGAATGTAATGCTCGGCTATTACAAGAATGAAGAACTGTCGGCGGAGGCATTCACTTCCGACGGCTGGCTCAGGACAGGAGACATGGGCGTCATTGACAGCGATGGCTATATATTCATAAAAGGCAGATGCAAGAGCATGCTCCTCGGACCTAGCGGTCAGAACATTTATCCGGAGGAAATCGAGAGCGCTCTGAACAGCATGCCAAGCATTGCTGAATCCCTGGTAATTGAAGAGAATGGCAAGCTTACCGCCTTGATTTTCCCTAATGCAGAGCAGTTCGAAGGCATTGATGTAAAGGTTGATGAATGCATGAAGACAGTAGTTGACCAGGTGAATGCGTCATTACCGAACTATTCAAGAATAGAAAATTACAGAATCATGGACAAGGAGTTCGAGAAGACTCCTAAGAGAAGTATAAAACGTTTCCTGTACCAGAAGTAGAGATTTTGAGCTATGGACTCCAAGCAGAAGCAATTCGATGTAAGCTATCTGAAGATGGCTGCAATATGGGGCGAGAATTCATATTGCAAAAGGCGCAAGGTGGGTGCCCTTATGGTAAAGGACAGAATGATCATCTCCGACGGTTATAACGGAACTCCCTGCGGATTCGAGAATGTGTGTGAAGATGAGAATGGAGTAACTTATCCGTACGTGCTTCATGCCGAGGCGAATGCTATAACCAAAGTTGCAAAGAGCGGTAACAGCAGCGATGGCGCAACCATCTATGTAACCGATGCACCTTGTGTGGAGTGCTCAAAGCTGATAATACAGGCTGGAATAAGAAGAGTTGTTTATTCAAGGGCATACAGGCTGACCGATGGAATTGAACTGCTGCAGAGAGCCGGTATAGAAGTCTGCCGTATCAATCCCGAGGAAGAGGAACAGCTTTAGGATTTGACTATGGAAAGAGAGAAGTTGAAAAGATATCTGAAATTGCTGCCAACGGTGGTGGTGCTGATTCTTTGCATCATGGTGTTTGCAAGAATACTGGCGCCTAAGCGGAACACTCTGAAGATTACGGAGGCCAGATGGAGCAAATTGCTTCTGGTCCTTGATCAGATAGAGCGCAACTATGTTGATACTGTAAATACTGCGGAACTGATTGAGAAACTTCTGCCAGGCGTGATGGAGAATCTGGATCCGCACTCGCTTTATCTTCCACCTGTTGAGCTGGAGGAGGCGAATGAATCGCTGGAGGGGAACTTCTCGGGAATAGGAATCCAGTTCAATGTTCCTTCGGACACGGCGGTCATCATAGGAGTCATCAAGGGAGGTCCTTCAGAGAAAGCGGGTATTCTCACCGGCGACAGGATTGTCACGGTTGAAGGTGATACCATCGCAGGTGTAAACTTTCCGCAGGATTCAATTGTAAGAAGGCTCAAGGGGCCGCGCGGTACTTCAGTAAGGATTCAGGTGAAGAGAACCGGGGAGCCAAAACTTCTGGATTTCACCATTGTCAGGGATATCATCCCGGTAAAAAGTGTTGACATAGCCTATATGATAGGCGAATCAACAGGCTATATCAAGGTTGAGAAATTCACAAAGACCACATATCTGGAATTCATGAAAGCAGCAGTCCAGCTCAAATCCAAGGGAATGAAGTCACTTGTCATTGATTTGAGGGAGAATTCCGGAGGTTATTTCGACCAGGCTCTGCTTATGGCAAATGAATTCCTTGGGAACGGCAAACTGATAGTGTATCTGGAAGGCGCTCACAGGAAACGTCGGGATTTCTATGCTGACGGCAGCGGTACAATGCTTGATATACCTCTTACGGTGCTCATAAATGAGAATTCCGCTTCCTCAAGCGAAATTTTTGCAGGAGCCGTTCAGGATAATGACAGAGGCCTTATTGTGGGAAGACGTTCATACGGCAAGGGTCTCGTTCAGGAACCTTTGTTCTTCTCCGACAATTCGGGAATCAGGCTTACCGTTGCCAGATATTTCACTCCAACAGGCCGTTCAATCCAGAAACCTTACAGCGAGGATTACAGGTTGGATATTTACAAACGTTACCAAAGCGGTGAGATGATGGATGCAGACAGTATCAAGGTCAATGATTCGCTGAAATTCGTTACGCCGGGCGGTAAGATAGTTTATGGAGGCGGTGGTATAATACCCGACAAGTTTGTTCCTGTTGACACCACAGGAGTTACTGACTTC
The DNA here is from genome assembly GCF_056211015.1 of Candidatus Egerieousia sp. Taxonomy (NCBI): domain Bacteria; kingdom Pseudomonadati; phylum Bacteroidota; class Bacteroidia; order Bacteroidales; genus Candidatus Egerieousia; species Candidatus Egerieousia sp. Next base: position 12,489 of record NZ_JBAELF010000088.1, on the reverse strand, counting down.
CTTATAAAAGTCAACAGAAAGAGCCTTGTTGTAAAGTGCAGTGCATTCATTTCGGACAAATACAGGAAGCAGCTTGCAGCAATTGACACTCTGCCCGAGCTGGACAGACTTTTCAGGACCATTGACTTCAAGCAGGAGTTCCTGGATTATTCCGGTGAAAACGGCGTAAGTCCGAGGACTGGTGAATGGAAGGCTTCAGGCAGGATAATAGAGGAACAGCTCAAGGGACTTGTAGGGAGGTACACCAAGCTGGGGGATGACGCATTCTATCCATATATATTGACTTTGGACAATACCATTGACACATTGAAAGCAAGAAAAATCATAAAATAGAGATTCGTGATATGAATAATAATATGAAAGTTGGAATGGCATCGGATCATGCCGGTTTCGAACTTAAAGCAGCGCTGAAGGAATATCTGTCTGCAAAGGGATATGAAGTGCTTGATTATGGAACGGATTCAGGCGAAAGCGTGGACTATCCTGATTTCGCGCACCCTCTTGCAAATTCAGTGGAGCAAGGGACCGTAAGCTTTGGAATAGCCATCTGCGGAACCGGAAACGGCATCTGCATGACAGCCAACAAGCATCAGGGCGTAAGAGGAGCTCTCTGCTGGATTCCTGAAATCGCAGCTCTTGCAAAACAGCACAACAATGCCAATGTGCTTGCCATGCCTGCCCGATTCATTTCCGTGGAACAGGCCAAGGAAATACTCGATGCTTATATGAACGCCTCTTTCGAGGGTGGCAGACATCAGAGAAGAATTGACAAGATAGCGGTGAAATAAGTATGACAGAGCCTTTCATTCTTGACTCTTTATTCAAGGGAAAACTTGACAGCAGCATGGATTCATATCCGGGCGGCATAGTCATTCCTTTCAACAAGGAGCTCGGATGGACCAGTGCCGATGCTGTAAGAAAGGTGAAGTTCATGCTTCAACGCAAGTTTCACAACAAATCGTTGAAAGTGGGCCATGCCGGAACACTTGATCCGCTTGCGCAGGGGGTGCTTCTGATATGTGTGGGCAAAGCTACCAAACTTGCGGAGGACCTGCAGGCTGCTCCTAAAGAATACATAGCTCAGGTTACGGTGGGTGCAACAACTCCATCTTTCGATCGTGAGAAGGAAATAGACGCAACTTACCCTTATGAGCATATAGACAGGCCTATGGTTGAGAAGGCACTTGCGGAAATGACCGGTGAGATTGACCAGGTGCCACCCGTATTTTCAGCAAAGATGGTGGACGGTCACAGGGCATATACTCTTGCAAGGCAGGGGGAGGATGACACCATAATGAAGCCCAACAGGATAACGGTCTATGAAAATGAACTTCTTTCCTTCGAGCTTCCTGAAATGCTTGTGAGAATACGATGCAGCAAGGGTACGTACATAAGGGCTTTCGCCAGGGATCTGGGAAGGGCACTGAACAGCGGCGCATACCTTTCGGGTCTGATGAGAACCATGTCCGGGGATTTCAACATAGGCAAATGCCTTGGCATGGAACAACTGGAACAAATAATAAAAGATATATAGTATAAAAGATATGAAACTTTCTCAATTCAACTTCCCTCTTGCCCAGGAGCAGATAGCAAAATATCCGGCAAGATACAGAGATGAATCCAAACTTCTTGTTCTGCACAAGGACACCGGTGAAATAGAACATAAACTGTTCAAGGATATCATTGATTATATGTCGGCTGGCGATACTTTCGTTTTCAATGATACCAAGGTCTTTCCTGCAAGACTCAAGGGCAACAAGGAAAAGACAGGCGCCGAGATTGAGGTCTTTCTTCTGCGCGAGCTCAACAGCGACCTCAGACTCTGGGATGTGCTTGTGGATCCTGCAAGAAAGATAAGGATAGGCAACAAGCTCTATTTCGGAGAGGATGACTCACTGGTGGCGGAAGTCATTGACAATACAACATCAAGAGGACGGACATTGCGCTTCCTGTATGACGGACCATACGACGAGTTCCGTAAGACTCTGTTCAGCGTTGGCAAGATTCCTATTCCTAAATGGATAAGGGAGGAACCGGAAGAAATGGATGAAGACCGTTTCCATACCATCTATGCAAGGAATGAAGGTGCGGTTGTAACTCCTGCCGCCGGTTTGCATTTCAGCAGGGAACTGTTCAAGAGGATGGAGCTCAGGAACGTTAACAAGGAATTCATAACCCTGCATATGGGTCTGGGGCATTACAGGACAGTTGACGTTGAGGATCTGTCGAAACATAAAATGGATTCAGAGCAGATGGTCATTACAGAGGAGGCAGCTGATGCAATCAATGCCACCAAGGCGGCGGGACATAAGATATTTGCTGTTGGAATTACCGTGATCAGAGCTTTGGAGACTCCAATTACAACCAATGCTCAGGTGAAACCTTACGAGGACTGGACAAACAAGTTCATTTTCCCTCCGTACGATTTTCAGATAGCGGATGCTCTCATTACCAATTTCCAGCTTCCTTTGTCTACAATGCTTATGACAGTTGCGGCATTCGGAGGTTTTGATAAAGTGATGAATGCATACAAGGTTGCTTTGGAGAATGACTATAAATTCGGAACATACGGAGATGCAATGCTCATCATATAAACGTTTATAAACGTATATAAACGTATAATCACATTAATGAACAGGCCCGGATGCTTATCTTGGGCTTGTTTTTTTGTGCTTGTATGGAAAATCTGAATGTTTATCTGAATGTTCTGAACAGGGCGCTGGTGAATTCTCCGGTACTGTTCAGGAAACTGCTTGAAACCGCCTTATCGCAAACCGGACCTGAAATCTTTCTTGAGTCATTCCTGAAAGCATGTTCTTCAGGGAGGGGTAGTGCATATTGCGGGAAGTACGGACTGGCAATATCCAGCCATGCCATGAGCCTGCTTTCTGATTCGGGTTCGATTGAAAGTTCCAGACAAGAACTTGAATGGATGGAACGCAGGAATGTAAGGATGCTGAATCTTGCAGACAGTGATTATCCGCAATTGTTGCTTGAATGCAACGATGCTCCTCCGGTACTTTATTGCATTGGCGAAATTTCCTGGAACAGCAGCAGGTGCTGCGCATTCGTGGGCACCAGGCTGCCAAGTGCGTATGGTATGGAAACAACATCGGAACTTGTAAAGGCTGTCTGCGGATATGGGGTTACGGTTGTCAGCGGCCTTGCCTACGGAATAGACATTGCCGCACACAAAGCGGCTCTTGAATGCGGTGGCAGAACTGTGGCGGTGCTGCCAAATGGAATAGACAGCATTTATCCGAGTTGCCACAGAGACTATGCTGCGCAAATTGTCAGGCAAGGAGCGGTTGTCACCGAATTTCCCCCGGGCACCAAGGCTCTGAAGATGAATTTCATCAAACGGAACAGAATCATTGCCGGAATGTCGGACTGGCTTGTGCTTCCTGAAAGCAGAATACATGGTGGCGCAATGACAAGCGCACAGTTCGCCTGCTCTTATAACCGTGAGGTCTTTGCAATTCCTGGACGTCTGACTGACCCAAATTCAAGCGGGTGCAACTATCTGTTGTCAAAGAAGATGGCCGATACCATCTACAGGCCCGACCAGCTTTGCGAATCAATGGGACTGGGAACTCTGGAATTCGGTCACAGAACCAACGAGAAAGAACTTTTTTTCAACGACGATGATAAAAAAAGGAAAATAATGTTAACTTTAAAAGATATTTCAGGCAGAAATGCCGATGAAATATGCCAGCTTACAGGTATTCCTTTTTCAGAAGTCTCACTCATCCTTCTGGAATTGGAACTGAGCGGAGCTGTGAGGAACAGAGGCTCGGACATATATTCTTTGGCTTGATGGAATTTATTGATACACATTCGCATATTTACGATACCGCATTCGACGGGGACAGGCAGGATGTACTGGCACGCTGCAAGGCTGCCGGGCTCAGGTCGCTGGTTCTTCCGGCAATAGACATATCCAGTTATGATGCCCAGATGGCAGCGTTGTCTTCAATGGAAGGATATGCTTTCGGGGCGATGGGCCTTCATCCAACCTCGGTGGGCGCCAACTGGAGGGAGGAGCTGGATTTCGCTGTTGGTAAGATAGAGGAGGGTTCCTGGTGTGCAGTGGGGGAGATAGGGCTTGACACATACTGGAGCTCCGAATTCATTGACGAGCAGACGGAGGCGCTCAAAGTGCAGCTGAATCTGGCGCTCAGACAGAATCTTCCTGTAATACTTCATGTCCGTAATGCAATGGACAGAACTCTTGAAATCATCCGCGGAATCAAGGGGCTAAGGGGGGTGTTCCATGCTTTCTCCGGCAGTCTTGAATCTTACAGGGAGATCTGCAGGATCGGGGATTTCAAGCTGGGGATAGGCGGTGTGCTTACATACAGGAATGCAGGAGTGGTTTCCGTGCTTGAGCAGGTACCTCTGCGGGACATAGTTCTGGAAACGGATTGTCCTTATCTGTCGCCGGTGCCATACAGGGGCAAGAGGAATGAAAGCTCCTATATACCGGTGATAGCCTCGAAAGTGCAGTCCATCAAGGGTTGCTGCATTGAGGAGGTGGCGGAAATCACTACGGAGAACGCAAGAAAACTTTTTGGAATCTGATACAGGATATGGAAGAAAGGAAATCGATACTCATCATTTACACAGGCGGAACGATAGGAATGAAGATTGATTCCGCAAGCGGAGCGCTGGTTCCGTTCAATTTCAACCAGATATCGAGCGAGGTGCCGGAACTGGGCAAGTTCGGGTACAGGATAGACACAATTTCATACAGCCCTCTCATTGATTCGTCGGACGTACAGCCTTCATTCTGGCAGAAGCTTGCGGCCACAATCGAGGAGAACTATGAGAAATACAACGGTTTTGTGATTCTGCACGGCACGGATACAATGTCCTTCTCCGCTTCGGCGCTGAGCTTCATGCTCGATGACCTTGAAAAGCCTGTGGTCTTCACGGGAAGCCAGCTCCCTATAGGCATGTTACGTACCGATGGCAAGGAAAATCTGATATCCTCAGTTGAGATAGCGGCCGGCACCGATGAGAACGGGCATGCCATTGTCCCCGAGGTGTGCATCTATTTCGACAGCATGCTTTACCGCGGTAACAGGACCACCAAGTACAATGCTGAATATTTCAGGGCGTTCCGTTCGCCGAATTATCCTGTGCTGGCTCACGTTGGCATACACATCAAGTACGAAACCGGGAATATCCGCTATCCTGTGCAATGGGGGAGGAAGCTCAAGGTCAACAGCAGGCTATCCGGCAATGTTGCCGTTCTCAAGCTGTTCCCGGGTATTTCTGAAGCTGCGGTTGACGCCGTTATCGGTACAGCAGGCGCCAGGGCCCTGGTGCTTGAAACGTTCGGAAGCGGGAATGCGCCTACCAGCGGATGGTTCATAGACCGCATAAAGCAAGCCGTGTCCGGAGGGATGCTGGTGGTGAACATAACACAGTGCCTGGAGGGGAAGGTGGATATGGGAACCTATGCAACCGGGGTGGCGCTCAGGGATGCGGGCGTTGTTGGAGGAGCGGACATGACCTTTGAGGCCACAATTGCAAAATTATTCTTTTTATTGGGGCAAGAGTCTGATATGTTGGAAATTAGACGCTTGATGGCAACAAATATGAGGGGCGAAGTGTGAAATTTTGTGAATAATCAAAAAAAATTGTGTAAATTGCGAAGTATTTTGTGAAAGACTGGAAAAAGATTAATACTAATAAATACATTGTTTAATTTAATTACTAAAAACCTATGAAAAAATTTTTCATGTTTCTGGCAGTATTCGGCCTCGTAGCCTTTGCTGCTGATTCAGCTCTCGCTCAGGAAGCCAATGAACTCTCTGTAGCTACAGACATTCCTGTTTACCAGCAGATTAAGATTAAATTCATCGAGGGTGGTGCAGGCTTCATGGCTACAGTATTGTTGTGCCTTATCTTCGGTCTTGCTATTGTAATTGAGAGAATCATTTACCTGAACATGGCTACAACAAACACAACCAAACTCCTCAACAAGATAGAGGGCGCTCTCAACGAGGGTGGTATCGAGGCTGCAAAGGACGTTTGCCGTAACACACGCGGTCCGGTTGCTTCTATTTTCTATCAGGGTCTTCTCCGCGCCGTTGAGGGTGTTGGGATGGTTGGGAAATCAGTTGTTTCTTACGGTGGTGTTCAGATGAGCCAGCTCGAGAGCGGTCTTTCATGGATTACTTTGTTCATTGCTATTGCTCCTTCACTCGGATTCTTGGGAACAATTATCGGTATGATCGCTGCATTCGACGCTATTGCAATTGCAGGTGATATCTCTCCAAACATTGTTGCAGGTGGTATGAAAGTTGCTTTGATTACAACCGTTGGTGGTTTGATCGTTGCTATCATCCTTCAGTTGTTCTACAACTACCTCGTATCAAAGATTGACAGCCTCGTTCTTGCAATGGAGGATTCTTCAATCGCACTCGTTGATATGATTGCTGCATATAACAAAAAATAATTGAAAGACAGTTATGAAGAAATTACCAAAATATTTACTTTACATACTCTTTGTAGTTTCTATCATTGTCCTCGTTGTTTTCCTCGTAGGACTTGGTAGCAATGAAGAGGGTGTTGTAGCGCTGATGCTCAACTGGTCATACGTTCTGCTGGCCATTGCCATCATAGCTACTTTTGTACTTCCTGTAATGTTTCCTACAGGAAAAGGTGCAAAGGGCGCTTTGGTAAAAGTTGGCATTCTCGTTGTTCTGTGTGTGATATGCTACCTGTGCGGCAGCGGTGATCCGCTTCCTGAGACAGCATCAAAGACACAGGCTTCAGCTTCAACATTGAAATGGACAGATGCAGGTCTTATCCTTTCAGGTATTCTTACACTTGCAGCTTTCCTTTTGATTTGCTTCGGTTCATTTATTAACTCATTAAGGAAATAATTATGGCAAGACCAACACCGGAATTGAATGCTAGTTCAATGGCGGATATCTCTTTCCTCATGCTGATTTTCTGGTTGACAACAACAACCATGAACTCAGACAAGGGTCTCCAGCGCCGTCTGCCTCCTATTCCTCCTGAGGATCAGAAGACAGAGGATATAAAGGTTAAGGAGAGAAATGTCATTCAGGTCAAGATCAACCAGAATGACAGGATCATTGCCGGTGGTCAGATTATCGAGATAGATCAGCTCAAGGACATTGTTGCTGACTTCATTGCTAATCCAACCAACAGCGATACCAAGCCTGAGAAGGAGATGAAGAACATTGAAGGTTTTGGTGAGTGCCAGGTTTCCAAGGGTGTTGTTTCATTGCAGAATACACGTGGTACAAGCTACAACTCATATCTGATGGTTCAGAATGAGCTTGCAAAGGCTTTCAACCAGTTACGTGATGATTTTGCAAAGGCAAACTTCGGAAAGGTTTACGCTTCCTTGGATGAGGATCACCAGAAAATTGTTAGAGACGCTGTTCCTTTGAGCATTTCAGAGGCAGAGCCTAAGGACATTACAAAGAAGAAATAAGGAGGATTGAGAAATGGCAAAATTCGCAAGAACAGGTAGCAAAGAGGCTCCTAAACTTAACACATCATCTCTTCCTGATATCGTCTTCATGATTTTGTTCTTCTTCATGGTTACAACCCAGTTGAGAGACCAGGAGGCTTTGGTAACAGTAAACTTGCCACATGCAAGTGAAATAGCAAAACTTGAACGTAAGGATTTGGCTTCTTACATCAACATAGGTACACCTGTCAAGAGCAAACAGGCGGAGTTCGGTACCGATGCTCGTATCCAGTTGAATGACTCCTTCAAGAGTGTTCAGGATATCCGTGACTTCGTGGCTGCTGAGCGTGATGCTCTTTCAGAGGCTGACAGAAGCTTCATGACAGTTGTCATCAAGGCTGACCAGAACGTACGTATGGGTATTATCACTGATGTAAAGCAGGAATTGAGACGTTGTTCGGCTCTTAAGATCATGTACTCTGCAAAATAGTGCAGCTTAAGACTGATGTTATTAAAAGGAGACGGCTGAAAATGTCAGCCGTCTCCTTTTTTTATTTATCTTTGTGGCACAGGTGTTTTTAATTCTTAATGATGAAAAGAAATATTCAAATTCTTGCGGCTCTGCTGCTTCTCTTTCTTTCATCCTGCGCACATGATCCACAGGACAACAAAGCCAAATATGTTTTCTATTTTATTGGTGATGGGATGGGATTCTCCCATATTGCCTTGACAGAAGCATACATTGCCGAAGCTGTAACTCCGGGCCAGGCCGATGAGCCTTCCAGTTTCCCTTTGTGCTTCACGCAGTTCCCAGTTATGGGCATGGCCACAACATATTCCGCAAGCAACTGGATTACTTGCTCTTCAGCCGCCGGTACAGCTCTTTCAACCGGTTTCAAGACAAACAACCACATGCTCGGTGTTCTTCCTGATTCAACGGAACTCACAAGCATTTCCTATATGATACACAATGCCGGGTACAACGTTGGTATTATGTCAAATGTCCCTGTTGATCATGCAACCCCTGCCTGTTTCTATGCGTCAAATGCATCCAGAAGCGATTACTTCAATGTTGCAAGCCAGATGCCGGCCAGCGGCTTTGAATTCTTTGCAGGTGGCGGACTGTATGGTGTCAAGGGTGCGGATGCCCAGGACAGTACGAAACGCCTTGAACTTGAGAAAATGATTGCCGATGCGGGTTATACAATCGCTTACGGCATGGATGATTATAAATCAAAGAAGGACAATCGTGGAAAGATGGTTCTTGTTCAATCCGGTACTTTGAGAGGGGCAACCCTTCCGTATGCAAGTGACAGGGAACTTACAGACATGAGTCTGACAGATATGGTTGAAACAGCCATTGAAAGGCTTGATGACGGGAAAGGCTTCTTCATTATGGCTGAAGGAGGTATGATTGACTGGGCCGCTCACGACAATGACGTTGCAAACACCATTTACGAAGTCATAGATATGGACCAGGCAATCAGAGTGGCGTACAGTTTCTATCTTGAGCATCCGGATGAAACATTGATAGTGGTTACTGCTGATCATGAGACGGGAGGCGTGTCAATAGGAAGGAATAGCGGCTACTCCATAGACCTTGAAAATGTGCCGGCAATGAAAAGCGATACAACCAAATCCAATCTTACGCTTGACAATTACATGCATGGCCCTGAACAGCTTGATTCAGTTTCAGTCAAGACTAAAATCGGGTGGACCACCTCATCACATTGTGGTGGAGCAGTGCCTGTCTTTGCAATCGGAGCAGGCAGCCTGCAATTCTCGGGAAGGCAGAACAACACTGATATCCCAAGAAAGATATGTAATGCCATGGGAATTGAATTCAACCCGGATATGAAAAAGCATTAGAAAAAATCATTATTTATCAATAGTATGAAAACACGACAGCTCTTTTCCGTTCTGGCCTCAGCATTAATCCTGATGGCGGTATTTGCAAACAGTTACGCACAGGAACTCCCTAAACGCGAGTTCCGAGGAGCCTGGCTGCATATTGTTGGCAACAAGCGAATTGCCACTCAGACCAGTTCCCAGTTGCAGGAGAAATTGATTGCAACCTTTGATTCCCTGAAACTTGCAGGCTGCAACGCAGTCCTCTTTCAGGTGAGACCGGACGCAGATGCCTTCTATGATTCAGAACTGGAGCCGTGGACCAGATATCTCACCGGTGTACAGGGCAGGGCTCCTGAGCCATACTGGGATCCGCTTGCATTCGCTGTTGAGGAGTGCCACAAACGCGGTATGGAACTGCATGCCTGGTGCAATCCTTACAGGGTTACATCGGAGGAAAGCGATACCTTGTGTGCTGATCATCTGTATTACAAACATCCTGAACTTTTTGTGAAGTACGGCAAGCAGTGGTATTTCAATCCGGGCGAGCCTGCGTCAAGAAAATTCGTGACCAAGGTGATGGTTGACATTGTAAAGAGGTATGATGTTGATGCCATTCATTTCGATGATTATTTCTATCCTTATCCCATTGCCGGAGAGGAATTCAATGATGAGGCTTCTTTCAGGAAATATGGCGCAAAGCAAGGCTTTGACAAGGACCACAAGGCCGACTGGAGACGTGACAACGTTACAATTCTGATGCGCGACATCAACATTGCCATTAAAAAGGTTAAACCTTGGATAAGGCTGGGAATCAGTCCTTTCGGTATTCACAGGAACAAGAAGGACACGCCCGACGGCAGCGGAAGCGAAACAAACGGTCTCTCATGCTATGAAGCTTTGTATGCAGATATCCCTCTCTGGGTTGAGAAGGGCTACATAGATTATAACGTGCCGCAGATTTACTGGGAGATAGGTCATCCAAGGGCTGATTACGAGACTCTTATAAAATGGTGGAGCGCAAATACTCACAAAGCTCATTTCTATGTTGGCCAGAATGTGAGCTCGTTGAGCAAGAAAGACCTGAGAGATCCTTCAACCACCCAGCTTAGACGCAAGATGGAACTCGTTAGGACACTTCCGAACGTTCACGGTAACGTATGGTGGCCGGGCTGGTCGGTTGTACGTAATCATGCACATATTGCCGACAGCCTTATTCAGGTTTATCAGAAGTATCCTGCGCTTATTCCTGCATATTCCGATATTGATTCAACAGCTCCTAAGCCTGTTGAGAATCTCAGGAAAGAAGGACATCTGCTCAAGTGGAACCAGAACAGGAAGGATGCTGCAGATCAGATGCAGAAAGCTCATTTCTATGTAATTTACTACTTCCCTGCGGGCGTTGAGGTCAATACCGCCAACAGCGAGTATATAATCAAGATTACACGTGACACACAGTTCAGCATTGCAGAGAACTGCCATCACAAGGACAAGAGCCTGGATCATAAGAAAGGCAGCAGGTATGTGGTGAGCGTAGTTGACAAATGCTGGAACGAGAGCCGTGGCAATGTTGTCTGGGAGGAGACCAAAGGCTACTGTGACTATTACTACCCGCGCCTTGAGGAATTTGCAAGCCAGATTCCGGTAGATTCAAAGGATTATGTCTTCCTTGGCAACAGCCTCACACAGGGCGGCAAGTGGGAGGAGTACTTCCCTGAAGTGCAGGCGGAACTTGAGAGGAAAGGAGGTTCCATCCGCAACAGGGGAATAATCGGGGACACTGCCGATGGCATATATGACAGACTGGAGGAGATTATCAAGGGCAAGCCTGCGAAACTGTTCTTCCTTACAGGCGCCAATGACATAAGCCACAATCTGTGTGCCGATACCATCGTTGGTAGAATAGAGAAAGTGATTGACAGGATTCAGAAGGAATGCCCTAAGACAAAGATATACGTTGAAAGCCTTCTGCCTTTCAATGAAAGTTTCAAGAGATACAAGGCGTTGAACGGCAAGACACACGTTGTGAACGAAACCAACGCGGTTCTTGAGAAGATGTGCGAGCGCAGGGGCGTGCAATACTTATACATTCACGACCTGTTCCTTGAGGATGGCAGCAAGGAGGTCCTCAAGGCAAGCATTTCACCTGACGGACTGCATTTGAAGCCCGAAGGCTATCAAATATGGAAAGAGGGCATAAGGAAGTGGGTTGAGGAATAACATCAGATTTGTATTTTAGTTATTTTTGCGTTTTGAATTTACGTTAAATCATTATGGAAGATATCAAAAGGTTAAGGGTGGTGGAGCTGCTTTCAAAGACTCCCGGATGTGATGTCCTGGCCAAAGGCTGGGTAAGAACCAAAAGAGGGAACAAGAACGTTTCGTTCATAGCATTGAATGATGGCTCTACAATAAACAATATTCAGCTTGTCTGCGATGCGGCCTGTTTCAGTGAAGACCTTCTCAAGGACATTACAACAGGCACATGCCTTGCGGTATGGGGCAGGCTCGTTGAGTCTCAGGGAAAGGGTCAGAGTGTTGAGATCCAGGCTTCAAGAATAGAAATCTACGGTAAGGCGGATGCAACATATCCTCTTCAGAAAAAGGGTCACAGCCTTGAGTTCCTCAGGGAGATAGCTCACTTGCGTCCAAGAACCAATACAATGGGCGCAGTATTGAGAATACGCCACGCAATGGCTTTTGCAATCCACAGTTATTTCAACAGCAAAGGCTTCTTCTATCTTCATACACCTCTTATCACAGCATCGGACTGCGAGGGAGCAGGCGAGATGTTCCAGGTTACTACAATGGATCTTGACAATGTTCCAAAGACCGAGGACGGAAAGATAGACTACAGCAAGGACTTCTTCGGCCGTCAGACATCACTTACGGTAAGCGGACAGCTTGAAGGTGAGCTCGGTGCAATGTCACTCGGCCAGATCTACACATTCGGACCAACCTTCAGGGCGGAGAATTCAAATACTCCAAGGCATCTGGCTGAATTCTGGATGGTAGAACCTGAGGTAGCGTTCAACGACATTACCGACAACATGAATCTTGCCGAGGATTTTATCAAGTATCTTGTGAAATATGCTCTTGACAATTGCATGGATGTTCTGTGGTTCCTCAACGATATGTTTGACAAGGACCTGTTAAGCCGTCTGGAGGGTGTGATCAATACTGAG
>NZ_JBAELF010000087.1:0-15529 GCF_056211015.1 Candidatus Egerieousia sp. | reverse complement strand
GCCTCCGACTTTACAGCCGCACAAGTCGGTATGATCCGGTTTTGTCCTGCTCCCAAAATTCATCAATTAATGAAGCATGCAATGTGATTTCTGAACTTTTTGCATAGGAATTTGACTCTATGGTATTTGTTATATTTTCCTTCAATTTCCCGTTCTCCCAAATCTGAGAAACGCATTCGTTGGAGGTGTGATCAGAAATAATAGCAACTCCTGTTTTCATCCCAGCATCACTAATCAATTCACTAACTATCTGTTTTCTTGCCTCATCAAGTGAAAATGAAGAAGTATGGAATGTTTTGTATATGAATGTTGAGTTGGTTGGAGCAGGAGCTTTGTGCATCCACTGCGGTTTTATATTGTCAGAACGAATCTGAGAAGAAGCGATGGTGGGGCATATCATCACCTCTGCCATCGCCAAAAGTAAGATAACAAGTGAGCGTCTCATTTATTTGCCTCGGTTTTCTTTATACTGCTGAAGGCCATCCTTCATTTTTTCTTTGAATTGTTCTTTATTAAACTCTACCTCTAGGGCGCCATCTTTTGAAAGAACATTCTCAGCTATATCCGCCGTATTTGTAAGGACATCAAAGCCTGCTGATACTTCCATACAAACGAATACTTGTATTGTACCATCAGAAAGGTCGTATACAGTTGTCTTTATGACTTTTGAATTTTTCACACATTCCGAATAGAATTGCCTGTTTACTTCTTCAAACAGTGTTTCTGCTGTAGATTTTCTGTTTTGGGATACATTTTTTAGGTAATCCTCCACTGCGCCTTCAACGGCAACTTGCATCATTCGTCCAAGTTCCTCACGAGCATTGACTTTTGCCTCTTCCCGGGCCACTTTCTCATTATATGAGATGGCGGTTCCGACAGTAGCAAAATCTTTCTCCCAAGATAAAGCCTCACATGGCTCTGTGGCACGAGCTGTTCGAGTAGGTGTTGCCGGCCTATTTGCAGTTTGAGTGATCCGTGGACTTTGTTGTAATTGAGCATTGTAGCCAGCATTATTGGCTTTTCGTGCTGAACCACATGATGTCACAAACATAGCGATGGCTACGAATGCGAAAAAGAAAAAGATTTTTTTCATCTAAATAGGTGTTGTGCCCGGCAACTGCCCCAATCCGAACAGATACAAAAAAAAGACGTGGGAGTTTTACTCTTGCTCACCCCGACATCAGGCTTTGGCTGCCTACTCAAAGGATAAGCAACGTAGCTAGCCCACGCCAGGGATGATATACAGTAATCTCCACGCCCAGATAACGGCGCAGATGACTGAATCGTCATCGCCGGTGGACGTCCCGTTGCGCTATCTTCTTTGAGTTAACAAATCGCCAAATTTGATGTCAGAAGATAAACGTCAAGTAACGTCTTCATTATGTCTGCCCACCCGACCCTGCAACCAGCTCACAAAGCAAATCCAGTTGGATTATTTTCGAAAAGAGTGGATGCCGGGCTAGCTAAGCATTCACAAATATACAAATAAATTCTTTTCTTGAGAAATATTTAAAGATCTGTGCGTTATTTTGCACTCAAGACTGTATTTCCCCGCTTTCGGACGGGCAATATGATACCATGAACTCGCCGTTTTCGTTCTGGAGAATCCAGTCACCTTCATTCACGGTAATGAAGCCGTCCTTGGTATTGAGACTGAGCATATTGAATCCCATGCAGAAATACGGTGCCAGCACCGCATCTCCTGCAAAGCGCTTTATTTCAGCATAATTAGTTCCTGTGTACTGTATCTGTTTCATAGAACACTACTCATAACGAAGCGCCTCTATAGGATCCAGCGCAGCGGCCTTGCTCGCAGGAAGATAACCGGAAGCTATGCCAACCAGGACGCAGAGCAGAATGGCTCCGATTATCCATATCCAAGGCATTATGAAACCGGCCTGCATCACCATTGCCACCACATTGCCTATGATTACGCCAAAAATTATCCCCAGTATGCAGCCCAACTGGCTTATAACCACGGATTCAAAGAGGAACTGCTGTCTTATTCTTGAGGCAGAGGCTCCGAGCGCCTTTCTTGTTCCTATCTCTGCGGTACGCTCCTTCACGCTTACCAGCATTATATTCATAAGGCCCACAGCAGCACCCAACAAGGTTATAAGTCCTATCACTGCGGCTATCAAGGTTATGCTGCCCATAACGGAACCCAGTTCCTCCATCATGCTCTTGCTGCTGTTTATTTCAAAATCGTCTTCATCTGCAGGTCCAAGACGCCTTGCCATTCTGAACAATTTCCTTGCAAGATCCTGCTCGGTATTGAAATCGGCATCGGGGTTCAGGCTCACCTGGATTTCATAACTGTACGAATCCAGTGCAAAGGATGCTCTTGCATTTGACATTCCTATGAGCATTCTTGTATCGCTGCTGCCTCCCATTGTGTTTCCCTGTGATGCCATCACTCCGATGACCTGATACTTGCGGCCGTCAAGGTCTACCAGTCTGCCAACAGGATTATCATTCTTGAACAGCTGATAGGCAACTGAACTTCCTATTATGCAGACAAAAGCGCCAGAGTATATTTCCGAAGCCATGAAGTTCCTTCCCCTTTCCAGCCCTAGTGAATTGCAATCCAGATAAGACTCATCAACTGCACGGAGACTTATGTTGGGCGTTGTTGAAACGGAGCCGCTCTTTACCGTGCTCATTCCGCTCACGCTTGTCCACACAGAAACCTGACCGTTGCCTGCCGCCAGATAAGTTTCCTTGAACATTGATGCCTGCTGCCAGCTTATCTGCCAGGAATTCAGCACACGAGTTCTCTTTGCCTTCTCCCCTTTTCTGAAACCGCTGCCTCCAATGCTGAAATTGTTCGTTCCAGCCTTGCTGAAAGTGGAGTTGACCTGTGATTTGAGTGCCTCCGTGGCAGTGAGCACGCCCACGAGCGAGGTGATGCCTATTGCTATGATAAAGATTGTGAGCGCAGAGCGCAGACCGTTGCTCTTTACAGAATTGAATGCAACATTGATATTCTCCCTCAACACCGGGGAAAACAAAGTCCTTATGGACATTTTTCCTCCTTTCTCCATAATTGTCCGCCTTTTTTCTATTCCGGGGAAGTGGCAAGAACCACTTTGTACTTGTTTCTCTTGGCAATGTTCATAAGATTCACAACCTCCTCTACAGGAACGCTCTTGTCCGAATAGATTGAAAACGAAGGTTCCTCCTCATTGTCAAGCATTGACTGCAACAGGCCCTCAATCTCTCCCCAGGATACAGGCGTTACGTTTCCGTTTATGTGGTAAGTGAATGTATTGTTCTCCAGATGATGTTTTATTGATACGGAAACCTGCTGCTTGTCCTGAATCTGATTTGTGCTCTTGGGAAGAAGAAGCTTCAAGGCATTGGGATTCACAAGGGTTGAAGTTACCAGAAAGAAGATGAGCAAAAGGAAAACTATGTCCGTCATGGAGGACATGCTGAACTCTGCGCTTACCTTTGTCTTCCGCCTGATTGCCATAGCCTATTTGTGTAATGTATCAATGAAATCAATTGTAATGTGCTCGAGTCTGGAAACCATGTCGGTCACCTGCAGAGTAAGGTAATTGTAGCCGAAATATGCCAGAATACCTACAATAAGACCGGCAACCGTGGTAACCATTGCTGTGTAAATACCTCCTGAGAGAAGGGTTATATCAACATTGGCTCCTGCCTGCGCCATATTGAAGAAGGCCTGTATCATTCCCATTACGGTTCCAAGGAAACCTATCATAGGTGCACCTCCGGCTATTGTAGCAAGGTACGGCAGGCCTTTTTCCAGTCTGGCCACCTCAATACCGGCAACATTCTCCATTGCGTTCTGAATCTCGGATGCGGAACGATCCGATTTGTCAATTCCCTTCTCAATCATTCTAGCCGCAGGGGTGCCGCTGTTCTGGCAGGCAATTGCGGCATCGGCCATCCGCCCTTCCTTGAGAAGTTTGCGCACCTGTATTACAAAATCGTATGTTGCAATGTTCAGTTTCCTGAAAGCCCACCATTTCTGCGCAAAAAGATAGATGGTTGCTATTGACAGGAGGAAAAGCGGCAACATAAGCCAGCCGCCCTTGAACACCATTCTGATCAGTGAAAAAGAAGCCTCGCCTGAGGCTGCCTGTAAAAACGATAAACAAATGCTCATAACCAATCATTCATACACAATGCAAAGATACTCAAAAAGCACAAACTTCCCATTTGCATTAAACAATATTTTATGGTACTTTTGTGGGATATATCGCGGTAGAATGGAATCAGCGAATCTGGAGAAGAAATGGATAGTGAACGAGCCGGGCAATCCTGCGCTCGTGCGCCAGCTTTCCGCTGCTCTGGGCGTTGATCAGGTATTGGGCAACCTACTGGTTCAAAGGGGAATAACCACATACGAGGAATCAAGGCGCTTTTTCAGGCCGTCACTTGACATGCTTTATGACCCCTTCCTCATGAAGGATATGGACAAAGCGGTGGAAAGGCTCCACAAGGCCATAGTTGACAATGAGCGCATACTCATTTACGGAGACTACGACGTAGACGGCACAACTGCAGTGGCCCTTGTATTTTCCTTTGTAAGCCAGTTCAACAGGAATATTGACTATTACATCCCGGACAGATACGATGAAGGATACGGCGTTTCCTACAAAGGCATTGACTGGGCCCGTGACAACGGATTCCAGCTTGTGATTTCACTCGACTGCGGTATCAAGGCCATAGAAAAGGTTAAATATGCCAAACAGTTCGGCATTGACTTCATAATCTGTGACCACCATCTCCCGGACGAGGAGTTTCCGCAGTCCGTGGCAACACTTGATCCAAAGCGCGCTGACTGTAACTACCCATTTGATGACCTCAGCGGCTGCGGTGTGGGCTTCAAGCTGGTTCAGGGCTATGCGCAGAAATACTGCGTGCCTTTCGAGCAGATAACACCTCTGCTTGACCTTGTTGCCGTAAGCATTGCCGCCGACCTTGTAAGCGTTGTTGATGAAAACAGGGTGCTGGCATACTACGGTCTGAGGCAGTTGAACGAGAACCCGCGGAAAGGTCTCCTTTCAATGATAAAGCTCTGCGGTCTTGACAAGCACGAGACATCAGGCAAGAGGAACAACATAACCCTGGACGACGTTGTGTTCAAGATCGGTCCCAGGATCAATGCTGCCGGCAGGATGGAGAGCGGAAGAATTGCCGTTGACCTGCTTACGGCCGGCAACGATGAGGAAGCCAAGCAGATTGGCATGGCCATCAATGTACATAATATAGACAGGAAGAACATAGACAGGGAAATAACCATCGAGGCCATCAAAATGGTGAAAGATCACCCAGACTTTGAAAGGAAGAGCGCCACGGTGGTATATAATCCTTCCTGGCACAAAGGTGTGGTTGGTATAGTTGCCAGCCGTCTGGTCGAGGCCTTCTACAAGCCAACTATCGTTCTCACCAATTCGAACGGATTCGTTACGGGATCGGCAAGAAGCGTGAACAATTTCGATCTCTACGCAGCAATAGAGAGCTGTGCGGACCTTCTTGAGAACTTCGGCGGCCACACATACGCAGCAGGCCTTACAATGAAGGAGGAAAACCTTCCGGAGTTCTCCCAGAGATTCGAGGCATACGTGAAGGAAACCATCACAAAGGAAGTGATGACCCCTATTATCCATATTGATTCATTCCTGGACTTCAAGCAGATAACCCCTAAATTCTTCCGCATTCTCAAGCAGTTCCAGCCTTTCGGGCCGGGCAACACCTCCCCTGTTTTCCTTACCGAGAACGTTTACGACAACGGCAACGGACGCAAGGTGGGAACGGACAACGGCCACCTCAAGCTTGAACTCATTCAGGAGGACGAACCATACAGGCACATCTCAGCAATAGCGTTCAACAAATCGGAATACTTCGAGCATATCCAGAACGGCAACCCGATTGACATCTGCTACTCCATTGCGGAGAACTACTACAGAGGCCTTGCAAATATCCAGTTGAGGGTAAAGGACATCAAGAACAGGGAGGATTTCATTTAGTCTCTTTCCCGGAAAATCTCTTGAACACGAATCTCACCATCAGGAAATTCACCGGCACCGATATTGCCAGTGTAGGAATCATAGCCCACTCCTTTGCTCCTCCGAGACTTTTCACAATATCCATGAAGCGTCCTGAACCGCAGATGTATTCCAGCACTTCAGGAACATCGGCCCAGATGAACAGGTTCAGCAGCACCAGTTCAAGGAAATAATTGATTACGTGCGCCCCAACCATACCGAACATCTTCTTCCAGGAAGGAACGCTGCGGAAAGTGAAATATGCGCTCAGGTAGAAATTGGCCACAAAGGCTATGACATACCCCAGAGTGAAGGAGACCGATGCATTGATGAACTTCACCAGACACCAGTAGATGGCCAGATGCAGCAGCTGGGCTATCACACCCACCACCACAAAGCGCAAGGCCTCCTTTATCACACCCTCATGCTTCCTGTACAGACTTCTCATCATATTCTTCTTCCACCGGCGATGGTTCAATCAACTGTAGTAAGCCCTTTATGAACAAGATATTCAGTGCTCTGGAGCATTGAGAAGCAGTATTCCCTCAAGTATTCGAAACCTTCATCCGAATCAGTGAAGCTCAGCTTGCCATCAGGACTCACTTCATACCTGTATTCCATTGAATTCTCAGGACTGTATATGAACAGCCTGTCCGCACTGCGGGCCGCAATCATGTTGTCAGAACCGTAATATATGCAAGGCCTTGGATTGCGCAGGATGTCAAGGCCGAAATTGTTCTTCACATAATCAATCCCCAGCATTCCGAGAAGGGTTGGGGCAAGGTCAATCTGACCGCAGAAGGTGCTTATCTCCTCAGGCTCTATCCCTTTGCCGTAAATCATCAGAGGAACGTGGTTGTATGATGTAGGCACCTCACAATCGGCGCTTCCCACCATTTTTCCGTGGTCACCAAGGAAAATGAAGATGGTATTGCTGAACCAGTCCCTGGCGCTTGCCTGCTCCATTAGCTGTCCTATTGAGAAATCCGCATATTCAACTATCGCATCCTCAATATCGCTGCTCCTTGGCTTGAACCACTCAGGAAGCACGTATGGTGGATGATTGCTTATTGAAAGCAGTACCGCAAGGAAAGGATTGCCTTCAGATGCACGTGCATCAAGAACGGGCAGAGCGTATGAGTAAAGGAAATCGTCCTGGACGCCGAAACTGTTCACCACCTTGTCATTTGGATAATCCTCCTGCGCATAGATCTCATCAAAGCCGTTCGTACGGAAGAATCCGTTCATATTGTCGTACTGCGATTCGTGCGTCATGAAGAAAAGATTCCTGTATCCAAGTTTCTTGAGTTCCGTAGGAAGACCGCTGTATTTCGGTATCACGCTGCCCTTCATTGCGTTCCTCTTCATTATTGCCGGGAAGGAGTAAAGGGTTGAATACATGCCGTGGTTCGTATGGATTCCTGCAGAATAGAAATTCGTGAAATGCATTGAATTTCGCCACAGGCTGTCTATCGCAGGTGTAAGACTGTTCTCCCCTCTCACCGCCCCGGTGAGGTTCATTGACATGGATTCCATGAACACGATTACAATGTTGCGGCCGGCGAACGGTGATATGCTGTCGCCGTAGAAAGAGCTGACCCTTGTCTGCAGAGGGCTGGCCTCAGGATTTCCTCCATCAGGAATGCCAAGCAGCCTGACTGCAGTGGCCAGAGCCTGCCCGTTGTCCATAAGTTCAAGCTGCCTGTTTTCGCTTCTATTGTCGTCACGCACGCTGTTCAAGAGGTTGAAAGCAGGATTGATACCCAGCTGGTTGAGGAAGGGATCGCTGCAGTAGTACGCCCCGCTCACCTTGATGGGGTTGTAGCCTGTCCTGCCCCTTATTCCAAGGAAACACAGGCCAACCAGCACCGCCCCTGCCAGAAACACAGTTCCGCCCGCACTCCAGCTGCTCCTCTCTCTTCCCGTGTTGATTTTTCCTCTCATCCACCTCGACAGCAATACAACATAAATTGCAAAAATCACAGATACTGCAACAAACACGAAGAATGCCTGCATATAGGTCTTCTCTCCAGTTACCATACCTACGGTCTGAGTTCCGTATGAGAACCACTCGAATATGGATGAATTGATAACCTTGAAGAAATACTCGAAATATGGGATATTGGCCGTGCTTATGAGGAAAGCCACCGAGTAGAAGGCTATGAACCAGATATTCGCTGCCCTGAACAGCCATCTGGAGCTCCGGTTGAGCAGCGAGCTTGTCCAGAACACAACAAGAGGCAGAGCCAGTATGTAGCAGGCAATGACGTTGTCAAACCACAGACCTATGAGGAAAGCTTTTGCCTTGATCTGCCAGGAATCCGAGATTTCCGGTGCGAAATCATAATTGATATGTACGAAAAGCAGGTACCTGAGAACAGAAAGAACAAGCAATGCTCCGGTATGAACCGCAAGAAGATATGCAATTGAATATTTGAATTTGTTCAGAGTGTCTTTTTGCATGATTATTCAAAAATTTTCACAAATATACTCCAATTATCACTATCTTTGCAGTTTCCAACGGAATTCCGTTATAAAAAGATTTTGTGAATAAAAAACTGTATATATAAGATGCAAGAACCGGTTTACAACGAGCAGGAGCAGTTCAGACGTAATGCATTGCAGCAGCTCAGAGATCTGGGAATCAATCCTTATCCAGCAGAGCTTTATCCGAAGAATGCAACTGCAAAGGAAATTCTCAGCAATTATGACCCGGAGGCGGGTAACTATTCATCCGTTACAATAGCCGGCCGTATAATGGGAAGAAGAATAATGGGAGCGGCCTCATTCATAGAGTTGATGGATGAAACAGGAAGAATCCAGGTTTACCTCAACAGGGACCAGATTTGTCCGGGAGAAGACAAGACAATGTACAACACCGTATTCAAGAAACTTCTTGACATAGGTGACATCATAGGCATCAAAGGCTATGCTTTCATTACCAAAACCGGTCAGACTTCCGTTCATGCACAGCAGCTCACAGTTCTCTGCAAGTGCCTGAAGGTTCTTCCTATTGTAAAGGAGAAGGACGGAGTGGTTTATGATGAATTCTCGGATCCGGAGCTCAGATACCGTCAGAGATACGTTGACCTCATAGTCAATCCCGAGAACAGGGAAACTTTCATCAAGAGGGCAAAGATAATTTCAACAATGAGGAAGTTCTTTGACGATCACGGATATCTTGAAGTGGAGACCCCTATCCTCCAGCCGATTCCGGGAGGCGCATCCGCACGTCCTTTCATAACTCACCACAACACTCTTGACATGAATCTTTTCATGAGGGTTGCAAACGAGCTTTACCTCAAGAGGCTAATAGTTGGCGGTTACCCTGGCGTTTACGAGTTTGCAAAGAACTTCAGGAACGAGGGAATGGACAGGACCCACAACCCTGAGTTCACCTGTATGGAAATATACGTGGCATACAAGGATTACGAGTGGATGATGGATTTCGTTGAGCAGATGCTTGAAAAAGTTGCCATAGCTGTTGACGGAACCACAAAGAAGATGATAGACGGCAACGAGGTTGATTTCAAGGGGCCTTTCCGCAGGCTTCCTATGCTTCAGGCCATAAAGGAATATGCAGGTGTTGACATCGAGGGTATGGACGAGGATCAGCTCAAGCAGGTCTGCCGTGATTTGCATATCAAGATTGATGAATCGTTCGGAGCTTCAAAGCTCATTGATTCAATCTTTGGAGAATATTGCGAGAAGCATCTCATTGAGCCTACATTCATCACAGACTACCCTGTTGCCACTTCACCCCTTACAAAGAGACACAGAAGGAATCCTGACCTCACCGAGCGTTTTGAACTGTTCGTATGCGGCAAGGAGCTTGCAAACGCATATTCAGAGCTGAACGACCCTATTGACCAGCTCGAGAGATTCAGGGAGCAGCTCCGCCTGAGAAAGAAGGGTGATGATGAGGCAATGTATGTTGACCATGACTTTGTACGCGCTCTGGAAGTAGGTATGCCTCCAACATCTGGAATGGGTATAGGTATTGACAGACTCACAATGTTCATGACAGGCAAGAACGCTATTCAGGAAGTGCTTCTTTTCCCTCAGTTGCGTCCTGAGGTTTACAACTAGCAAAAGTGAACACAAGTATAAGTTCAGCGCAGAATCCGAGGATAAAGGATCTGCTGGCATTACAGGAAAAGTCCCGTCTCCGCAAGGAGCGCGGGCTTTTTGTTGTGGAAGGCATAAGGGAAATCCGGCATTGCATTGAGGGAGGGTACATCATAAAGGAAATATTCCACAATCCTTCAATGATAAGTGAGGAAAAACTGCTGCAAATGTTTCCGACAGGTGCCGGGGATGTGACCATCGCCAGTGTAAATGACTATGTATATGAGAAGATAGGCTACCGTGGAAGCACTGAGGGTGCAATTGCCATTGTGGAGGCCAGGGAACTTCCCTTGAACGGGCTGAACTGCATCTGTGATGGGAAGCGCTCTCCTTTCATAATCGTTACTGAGGAAGTGGAAAAGCCCGGAAACATTGGTGCGCTGCTCCGTACAGCAGATGCCTGCGGAGCCGATGCCGTGATAATCTGCAATCCGCTTACAGACATTTACAATCCAAACATCATCCGTTCTTCGCTCGGGGGTCTGTTCACTAACAGGATTGCGGTATGTTCAAGCACGGATGCAATAAAATGGCTGAAAAGCAAAGGCATCTCAATTTACACGGCGCAGCTTCAGAATTCAGTTCCTTACTATTGCGCTGATTTCACCGCCCCTTCGGCAATTGTCCTTGGTAGTGAAGCAAAAGGCCTCTCCCCTGAATGGAGAGAAGCCTCCGATAGGAAAATCATCATTCCAATGCTTGGAAGGATTGATTCGCTGAACGTTTCAATAAGCGCAGCCGTACTCTGCTATGAAGTGGTCAGGCAGAGAATTACTGGAAATACTCTTTAAGGAACTCGTCAAGCCCTTCGGCCCCTATATTCCTTGCGACTATGACTCCCGTTGAATCAATCAATATGTTCTGCGGGATTTCCTTTATGCAGTACATTTCCGCTGCGGCATTCTTCCAACCCTTAAGATCTGAAAGCTGAAGCCATTCCAGATTGTCGTCCTGAACGGCCTTCTTCCATTCAGCATAATCCTCATCCAGAGATATGCCAACTATTGCAAGACCCTTTGAAGCATACAGCTTGTGAATTGCAACAACGCCGGGGTTCTCTCTTCTGCAGTCCATGCACCAGCTTGCCCAGAAATCGAGCATTGTAAGCTTGTTGTTCCTGTAAATATCGGACATGCTCACACTCCTGCCGGCAATGTCATTCTGGGTAAAGTCAACTGCCCTGCATCCCGGCTGGGTGATTTTCAGTGTTTCAAGCATCTTGCCAACAATCTTGAAACGCATGTTGTCATTGAACTTGCCGCTGTTGGCGAACTGACGGTATCTTGCCAGGTTCTCTTCCAGAGTTCCCTTTGAAATGAATGATGATGCAAAACGCTCGAAAGCAAAGATTGAAACGGGATCCTGCTCAATGAGGCTTCGTTCGTATTCGGCGGACAAAGTTCTGAGAGAATCAAGCAGATTTCTGAATTTCTCCTTGGAAATAATGCCCATCTTGTCATACGCCCGGTTCAGTGAATCCAGTTTGAATTCCTGAGCAATGGCCAGACGATGTTCGGACAGTTTCCTGAACATATCGTGAGTAGGACATCCTTTCACTTCTGCACGCACTTTGGATACGAATTGTTCATCAAGAACCGCATTCACGCTGGCATGGCAGTTTTCAAGGAAGAAGCGGCTGATTTTCAATTTCCTTCCGTCATTGCCTGTTCCGTACAGGTTGAAGTCCTGCGGTGTTATCATGGTATCGCAGGTGAATACCACCCTGCCCTTCTCTATTGGCAAGGCCTTTTCAAAAGGGGCATCCGGCATTGTACTTTTCAGGAAAAGGCTGTCCTTGGAGAGAAGTTCAAGGTTCCCTTCCAGATTCACCTCCAGCACAAAGCCTGTTCCAAGTTCATATTTCTGCTCCTCGCTACTGCAAGAAAGCATCATGGCTGCACTCAGGCAGAAAAAGGTGACTGAGGCAAGAAATTTCATACTATTCATACTATTTATACCAGTCCTTGTACATCATATATCCCTGGGCGTTCTTGTGTGCGGCGGCAGCTATGGCTTCACTGGCATCCTTGACTTTCTTTGCCGGGACTCCAGCCCATACGCCGGAATCAATGACAGCATTGCTCAGGACCACAGAACCTGCAGCTATTATTGTATTGTCCGCTACAACTGCATTGTCCATTACAATCGCACCCATTCCAACAAGTACATTGTTGCCTATTTTGGCACCGTGTATTACTGCGTTGTGCCCTACTGACACATCGTTGCCTATCTCGGTAACTGACCTCTGGTACAGTGTGTGAACAACAGCACCGTCCTGAATATTCACACGGTCCCCTATTTTTATGGTATTCACATCGCCCCTGAGCACAGCACAGTACCAGATGCTGCAATCATCGCCTATTGTAACATCACCGAGTACTACAGCGTTCTCAGCAATGAAACAGTTCTTGCCAATCTTTGGAGTGAATCCCCTCAAATCCTTGATTATCGCTTCCATATTCTCTCAATTAAAACAAAGGAGGGAATACTCAGGAATATCCCGGTCTCCCCTCCCTTGCATATCAATCAAATTTCTTTACCTTCAGTAAATCCGCCAGCATTATTCCTCCTGATATACAGCTTTGGCCTGAACCATTCTGTTGTAGTCATCCATTGAAGCCACAACAATGTTTTCAAACTCCTTCTGTCCGGTACCTGCAGGAATAGGGTGACCGCAGATGACGGTTTCCTTAAGTCCCTCCAGATAATCAACCTTACCGCGTACTGCAGCATCGCTGAGCACCTTTGTGGTCTCCTGGAATGAAGCGGCTGACATGAAGCTGTTTGTTCTCAATGCTGCTCTTGTGATACCCTGAAGTATCTGCTTGCAGGTAGCCGGTTTGGCATCACGCGCCTCAACCAGCTTGAGGTCCGCACGCTTGAGCAGTGAATTCTCCTCCCTCAGACGTCTTACAGATACTATCTGACCTTCCTTGAGAGTTGTTGAATCACCTGCATTGAGGATGAACTTCTTGTCCCAGACTGAATCATTCTCCTGAATGAACTCCCATTTGTCAACCAGCTGTTCAGGCAGGAATCTTGTATCGCCCGGATCAACTATCTCAACCTTTCTCATCATCTGTCTTACAATGATTTCGAAATGTTTGTCGTTGATCTTAACGCCCTGCATGCGGTAAACTTCCTGAACCTCGTTCACAATGTACTCCTGAACCTTTGTAGGGCCAAGAATCTCAAGAATGTCTACAGGAGCAATTGCACCGTCTGACAACGGCATGCCTGCTCTCACATAATCGTTTTCCTGAACAAGAATCTGTTTTGACAGAGGAATGAGGTATGACTTCTTCTCGCCTGTCTTGGCAACAACCTCAACTTCCTGATTACCTCTCTTGATCTTTCCGAGATGAACCTCTCCGTTGATTGCCGATACGGTAGCAGGATTTGAAGGGTTACGTGCCTCGAACAGCTCTGTAACACGTGGAAGACCGCCGGTGATATCGCCTGACTTGCCAATAGCCCTTGGAATCTTCATGAGTATTGCACCGGCCCCGATCATCTGGTCGTTATCAACCATGATATGGGCGCCAACAGGCAGGTTGTAAGTATGCAATGCAACTCCGTCTGCATCTACAATGCTGATGGCAGGGTTCTTTGACTTGTCACGGCTTTCGATTACAACCTTCTCCTTATGCATTGAGAACTCGTCTGAAGCCTCCTCCCTGAAGGTAAGACCATCAATGAGGTTGTCATAAACCACCTTTCCGGCAACTTCGGTTATGGTTGTTGCGTTGTAAGCATCCCAGTCACATATCTTGTCACCTTTGCTCACAACTGCGCCAGGACCGAAATACAAGGTTGCGCCGTAAGGAATATTGTATTGAGAATAAGTGATTCCTGTATTTGGATCAATGATTCTCATTTCGGCTGTACGGCCAATGACTATTTCGCTCTTTTCACCATTCTCCTCCTTTACAAGAGTTCTGAGCTCCTCGAATTCAAGTTTACCATTGTATTTTGAAACAATCTCACTTTCGGAAACGCTGCTAGATGCAGTACCACCAACGTGGAATGTTCTAAGTGTAAGCTGTGTACCAGGCTCACCAATTGACTGTGCTGCAATCACACCAACAACCTCGCCCTTCTCCACCATACGGCTGGTGGCAAGATTTCGGCCATAGCACTTCGCACATACACCCCTCTTGGATTCGCAAGTGAGCACTGACCTGATTTCAACCGCCTCAATAGGGAGAGACTCTATCAATGCGGCAATGTCTTCAGTGATCTGCTCGCCTGCACCTATGATCTTCTCACCTGTAAGAGGGTTGTAAACATCATGAACAGTTGTTCTGCCGAGAATTCGGTCATAAAGGGTCTCAACTATGTCATCCTTCTTCTTGATGGCTGTAGCAACAAGGCCCCTCAATGTACCGCAGTCCTCCTCGTTGATAATAACATCGTGTGAAACGTCAACGAGACGTCTTGTGAGGTAACCTGCATCTGCGGTCTTCAAAGCGGTATCGGCCAAACCCTTACGTGCACCGTGAGTTGAGATGAAGTACTCAAGGACAGACAGACCTTCCTTGAAGTTGGAAAGAATAGGGTTCTCAATGATTTCAGCACCCTGTGAACCTGATTTCTGAGGTTTTGCCATCAAGCCGCGCATACCGCAAAGCTGACGTATCTGCTCCTGGCTGCCGCGGGCGCCTGAATGAAGCATCATATATACAGGGTTGAATCCCTGATTGTCCTCTGAAATCTGCTTTACAACTATCTTGGTAAGGCTGGCATTGGTATTGGTCCAAACGTCAATGATCTGGTTGTACCTCTCATTGTTTGTGATAAGACCCATATCAAAGCTTGCCTGTATGTTCTCCACTTCAGCATATCCGGCATCAACAAGCTCCTTCTTCTCAGCAGGTACGATAACGTCTCCAAGGTTGAATGAAAGACCGCCCTTGAAAGCCATCCTATATCCGAGAGCCTTGATATCATCCAGGAACTGTGCAGTTCTTGAAACTCCGCAGACCTTGATCACATTACCGATGATATCTCTCAGTGATTTCTTTGTAAGAAGCTCGTTTATATATCCAACCTGCGGTGGAACAACCTGATTGAAAATGATTCTGCCGGCAGTTGTCTCAACCATCTGTGTTCCCTTTGAAGAATCGGTCATATCCTTAGGCAACCTTACATTTATGATGGCGTGAAGATCAAGCCTGCGCTCATTATTGGCTATGATAACCTCTTCAGGACCGTAGAAGTTGAGGCCTTCTCCCTGTACGCCCTTTCTTGGTTTGGTAATGTAGTACAAACCAAGGACCATATCCTGTGAAGGGACTGTGATAGGCGCGCCGTTTGCAGGGTTCAGAATATTGTGTGAACCAAGCATCAGCAGCTGTGCCTCAAGAATGGCGGCATTGCCC
>NZ_JBAELF010000086.1:0-9449 GCF_056211015.1 Candidatus Egerieousia sp. | reverse complement strand
CTGATCTGTCCCGGTGCGTCATCCTTGTTCTTCAATGCCTTGATTGCCGATCCGAATCTTCTGAAAGGAACGAATCCGGAATAAACGAGGAAGAAGAGTCCTCCGCCTATCAGCAGAATGAAAAGCGGGTATCCGCAAACGAAATCCGAAACTGATATTATCAGTTTGCCAACCGAGTCTGAAAAACTATTCATGAACTTTTTCGCATTTATACTGAAACTGCAAAGTTAGCGAAAAATAATAGAAATTACTACCTTTGCAGCCTCATTAACCATTGTATGAATATGAATCCTCAGACTTTTATTTTGGAGAATGCACGTGCAGCTCTCAAAGCAATCTATAATGTTGATGCCTCGGACAATATGCTCCAGACACAGGAAACCAGAAAGGAATTCGAAGGCGACATAACACTGGTCACCTTCCCTCTTCTCAGGATCACGCGACAGGCTCCGGATGTAACTGCCAACAGGATAGGTGAATACCTTAAGGACAACTGCCCGGAGGTTGAAAGCTTCAACGTGATAAAAGGATTCCTGAACATCAAACTGTCCAAGGCTTTCTGGCAGAACGTGCTTGGCAACATTGCTTCTGACGAGAATTTCGGCCAGCTTCCTGATACAGGAAAAACCATAATGGTGGAATTCAGTTCACCTAACACCAACAAGCCTCTGCATCTGGGCCACGTAAGGAACAATCTTCTCGGCAGTTCCGTTGCAAGGCTTCTGGCGGCGAACGGTCACAGGGTAATCAAGGTGAATCTTGTTAACGACAGAGGTATTCATATCTGCAAGTCAATGCTGGCCTGGAAGGAAATGGGTGGCGGTCAGACGCCTCAGAGCAGCGGAATCAAGGGAGACCATCTGGTAGGCAACTACTATGTGGCTTTCTCAAACGCACTCAAGGCACAGACAAAGGAGATAGCCGCAGCCGAGAACATCCCGGAGGAAGAGGCTGAGAAGAAAGCTCCTATTCTCAAGTCCGCGCAGGCCATGCTGCTGAAGTGGGAGCAGGGCGATGCCGATGTGCGTTCACTTTGGACAATGATGAACGGATGGGTATATGACGGCTTTGGCAAGACATACAGCAGACTAGGTATAGAATTCGATAGAACATACTATGAGTCACAGACTTACCTTAATGGCAAGGCTCTTGTGCAGGAAGGACTCGATAAGGGAATCTTCGTACGCCGCCCCGACAATTCAGTGTGGTGCGACATGCAGGCCGACGGGCTTGATTCCAAGCTTCTCCTACGTGGCGATGGTACATCGGTATATATGACCCAGGACCTTGGTACTGCAAAGCAGCGTTTTGACGAATACAGCCTTGATGAACATATATATGTAGTGGGCAATGAGCAGAACTACCATTTCCAGGTGCTCAAGCTGATTCTCAAGAAACTCGGTTTCAACTGGTCCGACAATATCTACCATCTCTCATACGGAATGGTGGAACTTCCTGAAGGAAAGATGAAATCAAGGGAAGGAACAGTTGTGGATGCCGATGACCTTATGGACAGGATGTACACCACAGCAAAGGAAACGTCACTGGAACTTGGAAAACTTTCGGACATGAGCCATGAGGAGCAGGAGCATCTGTTCGAGATTATCGGACTTGGAGCGCTGAAATACTTCATCATCAAGGTGGATCCTAAGAAAACAATGCTGTTCGACCCGAGGGAGAGCATAGACTTCAACGGAAATACAGGCCCATTCATCCAATACACCCATGCCCGTATAAAATCAATTCTGAGGAAAGCAGAGGAGATGGGAATAGAGGCAGGCCTTTGTTCAGGCAACGAGTCAGTGCTTATTGATAAGGAAATAGAGATAATCAAGCTTCTCAATTCCTATCCGGATGCTGTAAGGGATGGCGGAAACGCACACTCTCCTGCAGTAATAGCCAATTATGCATACGAACTGGCAAAGGAATTCAACCAGTACTATCACGATACACAGATATTGCGTGAGGAGAACGTGCAGGTGCGCTCCCAGCGTCTTGCACTGCTCAATATCATTGCTTCAGTACTTGTGAAGGCAATGGCAATCCTTGGCATAGAGCTTCCTGATAGAATGTAATGGAGCAGTTCCTGCCTACATCAATCAAGGAGATGAAGGCTCTCGGATGGGAGCAGGCCGATATCATTCTTTTTACCGGTGACGCCTACATAGACCATCCGGCATTCGGTACTGCCGTGATAGCCCGCGTCCTTGAATCGGCCGGATACAAGGTGGCGGTGATACCTCAGCCAAACTGGCGTGACGATCTGCGGGACTTCAGAAAACTGGGGGAACCGAGGCTGTTCTTCGGCGTTAACAGCGGCGCAATGGATTCAATGATAAACCATTATACCGCAGCAAAACGGCTGAGGAGCAATGATGCGTACACTCCTGATGACAGGGCGGGAGCACGGCCGGATTATGCAGTTTCCGTATATACGGGCATACTCAAGAAGCTGTATCCGCATATACCTGTGATAATCGGCGGCATAGAAGCTTCGCTGAGAAGATTCACTCATTACGATTACTGGAAGGACTGCCTCATGGGGCCCATACTGGATACAAGCGGAGCGGATTATCTCAGCTACGGAATGGGGGAGAGGTCAATGGTAGCAATGGCTTCTTACCTCGATAGCCATCTTCAGAAGATGGGACTTGACAGCTTTTCCGGTTTTGCAGCTTCAAACACAGCATTCAGCAATCTTTCCGATAATTTCCCGGAGGAGGAACTGCCACAGCAGATAGGCTGGATTAGCGGCAGAACCCCCGGAAAGGATGCAATAGTCCTTAATAGTCTCAAGCAGTGCAAGGAAAGCAGGAAAGCCTTTGTGGAGAGTTTCAACACCATTGAACTTCAGGCAAATAAAATGCATGCCCAGCTTATGGTTGAGCCTCTTGCCGGAGGCCGCTACTTTTACTTGAACCCTCCATATCTTCCAATGAAGCAGGAAGAGCTGGATGCCGTTTATTCATTGCCTTTTACGCGCAGACCTCATCCAAGATACAAGGATAAGTTCATTTCCGCCTATGAAATGATAAAGGACTCCGTTACCACCCACAGGGGTTGCTTCGGGGGTTGCAGTTTCTGTACCATCGCTGCGCATCAGGGAAAGTTCATTCAGAGCAGGAGTCATGAGAACATTGTGGCCGAAATAGAGAGAATTGCCGCCAGACCTGATTTCAAGGGAAACCTTTCAGACGTTGGCGCACCTACCGCAAATATGTATGGTATGGGAGGAAAGGATTCTTCAATATGCCAGAAGTGCATCCGCAAGTCCTGCCTTTCACCGAATATGTGTGCGAACCTGAACCATTCGCACTGGAACCTGCTTTCACTGTATTCAAAGATAGCAAAGGTGAAGGGAATCAAGCACGCATACATTGGAAGCGGCATAAGATATGACCTTTTTATAGGACCACAGGGCTTTCTGGGTTCCGGTTCAAAGGAATATATGACAGAGCTGGTGAAGGAGCATACCTGCGGAAGGCTGAAGGTGGCTCCTGAGCATACACAGGACAATGTCCTTGCACTGATGAACAAGCCTTCATTCAAATTGTTCGAAGTCTTTCACAATGAGTTTGACAGGATAGTGTCACATGATTCATTGCATTGCAAGCTTGTTCCTTACTTCATTTCCTCTCATCCCGGGTGCACTCTCAGGGATATGGAGTCGTTGAGCAGGAACAGCTCGCTCAAGGGTGTGTACATGGAACAGGTCCAGGATTTCACACCAACTCCAATGACACGTTCATCCGTGATGTTCTACACGGGAATGGACCTTAAAACTCTTGCTCCGATATATGTAGAACGCAATATTGACAGGAAAAAGAAACAAAAATCCTTATTCTTCAAGTAAATTTTGTTTGATAGGAAAATTGTTCTATACTTGCACGCGAATTCGAACAGGAAAAATAACCTATGGGAACATCAGAGAATCAAAAGGCAGCGCCGTCAGTAATTGCTGCAATGATGCATAAGAAGAGAGCTATTGTGAGTTATGCGAACATGTCCGAGGAGCTGGCTGCAGCTTTCAAGGAGAAATATCCTCATGGATACTCGGACTATTGCGGTGACATTACAAAAATTGACAAGCCCGACGGTACATCGTTCTATGCAATTTCCATTGAGATTCCTTCTGCCATCTATCTGGTCAAGATTGATGTTGAGATAGATGACTATGAAGATGCGGAGAAGGCTTTGGACGGCAATACTGATGATGACGATCAGACAGTTGCAAGCGACAGCGCAGACAACACTTTCCCTGATGATGACTCCGGAGCGGCTGCCGTAGCTGCTGAGGATGCCAGTGACGATGAAAATTAACTGCGATATAAGAAGTTATCTCCTAAGACTTCCGGAAAATCAGCTCTTGTCAGTGCTCGCCCTTGTTGTGGGAGTTTGTAGCGGTATAGCCGCTGTCATTCTCAAGAAGGGCGTTTCTTTTGTTCAATGGCTGCTTACAAGCTGGTTCAACACTCCGGAGGACAGTCTGCTTTTCCTCATCTATCCGGGTGTGGGAATGCTCATAGCTCTGCTTATAGTCAGGTATTTCATCAAGGACAATATCGGGCATGGAGTTACAAAGGTTCTCGTAGCCGTTTCAAAGAATGACGCCAAGATAAAGCCCCACAACATGTGGAGCTCCATTCTTACAAGTACATTCACAATCGGCTTCGGCGGTTCTGTGGGAGCCGAGGCGCCGATAGTATATACAGGAGCTGCAATAGGTTCCAATGTGGGCAAATATTTCCACCTTCCGTTCAAGAACATAACGATTCTGCTTGGTTGCGGTGCGGCCGGAGCGCTGGCAGGAATATTCAAGGCTCCTCTGGCAGGCGTACTTTTCACTCTTGAGATATTGCTGTTCAATATGTCAATGAGCTCGATTCTGCCTTTCGTGATTTCCGCCATTACAGCCTGCTGTGTTTCATACTTCTTCCTTGGTAACGCAGTTGCTTTTGAAAACACCATAACTCCGTTCCATTTCGGGAATACACCTTATTATGTAGTGTTCGGAATTTTGTGCGGATTCGCCAGCCTGTATTTCACACGTGTTACTCTTTTTCTGGAGGACAGGATAAAACTCATTTCCAATGTGTATGAAAGGTGGCTGATATGTGCGCTTTGCCTTGGTCTGCTGATTTTCCTTTTCCCCCCATTGTACGGTGAGGGTTATGACACCCTGACAGCCCTGCTCAATGGAAATTCAACAGAAGCTGTGGGGCATGCTGTCTTTGCAGATCTGCTGTCAAACCCATGGATGTTCCTGTTCTTCTTTGTTGCCGTCTTTCTTTTGAAGGTATTCTCAATGACACTTACCAATGCAGGTGGCGGCGTTGGAGGAACCTTTGGTCCAACACTCGTTATCGGCGGACTTTTCGGCTTTGTGGCGGTGAGATGCGCAAGCCTGTGCGGAGCAAACTCTCTTCCTGAAACCAATTTCGTTCTTGTTGGTATGGCAGGTCTCATGAGCGGAGTGATGCAGGCACCTATGACAGCCATCTTCCTTATTGCCGAAATCACAGGAGGATATGACCTTATCATGCCGCTGATCATTGTATCTGCCATTTCGTTCGGAACAATAAGGATATTCGAACCTTACTCAATTTATACAAAACGTATTGCGAAGTCAGGCGAACTTCTCACTCATGATTCGGACCACACCGTTCTCACACTCATGAGAATAGATTCCGTTGTTGAGAAGGATTTCTCAACCGTGGAGATTGACGCCTCGCTGGGACAGATGGTGAAAGTCATAGCCCACTCAAGGAGGAATATTTTTCCGATAATTGATTCACGCAATACCTATCAGGGAA
The DNA here is from genome assembly GCF_056211015.1 of Candidatus Egerieousia sp. Lineage (NCBI taxonomy): Bacteria > Pseudomonadati > Bacteroidota > Bacteroidia > Bacteroidales > Candidatus Egerieousia > Candidatus Egerieousia sp. The sequence goes on along the minus strand of NZ_JBAELF010000086.1, from coordinate 3,636 downwards.
GCGTGAGCCTTGATGATGTGCGAGGTGTAATGTTCGATTCAGCAAAGTACGATACAATGCACGTGTATAACTTCCTCAAGCCATCGCCGGCTCTGTGTTATGACGATGAGAGCATGGAGGATGTCATGACCAAATTCGAGAAAACTGGTGCATGGAACCTTCCTGTTGTGAGCCGTGACAGGAAATACATTGGTTTCGTGTCCAAATCCCAGATATTCTCAGTGTACAGGGAACAGCTCAAGCAGGTTTCTCATGACTAATGGATTATTGATTCAAGTCTCAACGCAATTCTGCGACGTGCGGTATCAACGTCTATGACTTTCACCTGCACGTGCTGATGTAATTTGACAACTTCCTGCGGTGAGTTCACCCTCTGGCCCTTGCCCATTTGTGAGATGTGAATCAGACCGTTCTCCTTGATTCCAAAGTCAACGAAAGCGCCGAATGCGGTGATATTCGTGATGATTCCTGGAAGTTCCATCCCTATTCTAAGGTCGTCTATTGTCTGCACTTCATTGCTGAATTCCAGGATTTTTATGCTTTCCCTTGGGTCTCTGCCTGGTTTGGCCAGTTCGTTGGCTATGTCCTTGAGCGTTATCATACCTGTGTCAGGCGTTGTCAGGGCGTTCAGATCGATTGAATCAATCAGCTGCTTGTTGCCAATGAGTGCATCGAGTGCAATGTTCGCACTTGCCGCCATCCTGGCCACTATTCCGTATTGCTCCGGATGAACGGCTGAATTGTCCAGAGGATTGGCGGCACCCGGGATGCGGAGAAATCCTGCAGCCTGTTCAAAAGCCTTGGCGCCAAGCCTCTTGACCTTGAGCAATTCATTGCGGCTTCTGAAAGCTCCGTTTTCATTACGGTAGTCAACAATGTTCTGTGCAAGCGACTCTCCAATTCCGCTTACGTATGAAAGAAGGTGCTTGCTCGCAGTGTTGAGGTTCACACCTACGCTGTTAACCGCACTCATCACCACTTCATTCAGTTTCTCTTTGAGAAGAGTTTGGTTCACGTCGTGCTGGTACTGGCCAACGCCAAGTGATTTCGGATCAATCTTCACCAGTTCAGCCAGAGGGTCCATCAGGCGGCGGCCGATAGAAACGGCTCCTCTTACTGTAACGTCGTATTCAGGGAACTCCTCCCTGGCAACAGCGGATGCGGAGTATATGGAGGCACCGTCCTCACTTACGGAATAAACCTTTATTCCTTCCGGCATGGCGAATTTCTTCAGAAAGGCTTCTGTCTCACGTCCGGCAGTGCCGTTTCCAATGGCAATTATCTGAATCCTGTATGATTCTATCATATTGCTCAATTTCTTCATTGCCATTATCTTCTCGTTCTGAGGAGGATGTGGGTATATGGTGTCGTTGTGAAGCAATGCTCCCTGCTCGTCAAGACATACGACCTTGCATCCGGTGCGGAATCCCGGGTCAATGGCAAGCGTGCGCTTCTGCCCCAACGGCGGTGCAAGAAGAAGCTGACGCAGATTCTCTCCAAATATCCGAATGGATTCCAGATCCGCCTTTTCCTTTGCCATCGCAAGTGCCTCATTCTCAATTGATGGGTGAAGCAGCCTCTTGGCTGAGTCCCTTACGGCTTCCTCCATCTGCTGGTATAATGCATAGCAGGAACATTTCTGTCCGTTGTACAGCAGTTTGGAAATTATTCTGTGAACCGTGTCCTCATCAATATCTATCCCAACGGAAAGGAAGCCCTCTTCTGCTCCGCGCAGAGCGGCCAGCAGCCTGTGTGCCGGCATACGCCTCAGGTCCTCGGACTTGTTAATGAAACTTGCATATTTTGCGGCCTGAACTTCCTTCTCCCTGCGTATGTCTTCGTTCTCGGATTCATTGTTGCTTGCATTCTTTGCCGCCTTCGCCAGGAACCTTCCGTGCTGGCTGTAATATTTCCTGAGTTCCTGCCTTATCAATGAAATCTGCGATATCCTTTCAGCAATGATATTGCGCGCGCCTTCCAGGACTTCCTCATCATCGGCCAGTTCCTTATTTACAAATGAATGCACCGTGCGCTCGAACGATGGAACGTTGAGGCTCATCATCCTGTTGGCAAGCGGTTCGAGACCCTTCTCGATTGCTATGGAGGCCTTGGTCCTCCTTTTAGGTTTGTATGGCAGGTATATGTCCTCCAGAATCCTGGAATCCAGGCAGTTTTCAATCCGCTCTTCAAGTTCTGCGCTCAATTTTTCCTGCTCGCGGATGCTTTTAAGTATTCCTTCCTTGCGTGCGTCCAGTTCCTTGAAACGTGCGAGCTCGAACTTTATGGTTCCAACTTTCATTTCATCAAGCGAGCCTGTCCTTTCCTTTCTGTATCTGCTTATGAATGGTACGGTTGCGCCTTCTTCAAGCAGTTCTATGCAATGCTGAGCCTGCCACAGCGCCACTTCTGCGCGCGCGGCTATTTCCTTAATATATAGTTCTTTCATATTATCGCCAGTGGGAAAATAAGATTATCTGCCTTTGATGCGCTTGAATCTCAATGCTATCACTCCCCAGAAAGCTTCGCCGAAAATGCCTGAACTCATCTTTGAGCTTCCTTCCTTCCTGTCTACAAAGATTACGGGCACCTCAGCAATCTTGAATCCAAGCTTGTAGGCATTGTATTTCATTTCAATCTGGAAGCCATAGCCATGCATTGCAATCCTGTCAAAATCAATGGCTTGAAGAACTTCACGCCTATAGCATACGAATCCGGCAGTACAGTCGAATATTCTCATGCCCAGCACTTTTCTTACGTATGTGGATGCGTAATACGACATTATCACCCTGCCTATAGGCCAGTTGACCACGCTTATACCATTGCAGTAACGTGAACCTATGACAACATCGGAATTGCCTTTGACTGCGTCGAGCAGGCGTGGAAGGTCATCAGGATTGTGGGAGAAATCCGCATCCATTTCATATATGTATCTGTAATCCCTCTCCAGTGCCCATTTGAAGCCTGTTATATATGCTGTTCCAAGTCCGAGTTTGCCGCTTCTTTCAATCATATTTATTCTGCGATGCACTTCAACAACCTTAACGGCCTGTGAATCATTGTTCAGATTACTTGAAACAAGGCTGTCCTCCGTATGCTGCATTTCCTTTACCAGTGCCGCTGTGCCATCCGGAGAATTGTCATCAATAATAAGTACGTCGAAATCCTGCGGATAACTGAGGATCTTTGTAATAATCTTCTGTATGTTGGCCCTCTCGTTGTAAGTAGGGATGATAATCAGACTCTCTGCCATAAAATCCAGCTTTAGCTTACAAAAGTATCTATTTTCTTTTATATTCCCATAAAATATTTTTACACCTGCGATGGCGTTGTCAATCAGCCCGATATGGGCTTTGAGAGCGGTCCTGCGTCGCCGTGGTGCGAAATTTTTTCAAAAAAAGTTTGCGAAATAAGAAAATAGGTTTACCTTTGCAGTCCCGTTCGGAATGGCGGGGCGAGTTCATTGACATGATGCAACAGTAAGACAGGTTCACTTGGGAAAGTGAACTTGCAGTACAAGGAAATATTGTAAACGAAAGTTTAGCGATATAGCAAGAGCAAGCGCAATTTCTTTGATAGAAAAGGAAAAGCAGAGGGTGCAGGACGGACTAAGATTTAGATAATTATTATTATACAATG
>NZ_JBAELF010000085.1:0-2672 GCF_056211015.1 Candidatus Egerieousia sp. | reverse complement strand
TGTCCGACGGGTGAGGCGCGGATTACGCCGGGCTTCCGCCTGCCTGCGAAGTTCGTGATCCACACGGTCGGCCCGGTCTACTCCGGCGGACAGCGCGGCGACGCGGAGAAGCTCGCCGCCTGTTATCGCAATTCGCTCGTCCTCGCGGCGGAAAACGGTTGCCGCACAATCGCCTTCCCCTGCATCTCGACCGGTGTCTACGACTATCCGCTTGAAGCCGCCGCAGAAATCGCCATCCGCGAGGTGAGTGCGTTTCTCACATCCCATCCCGAAATGGAAGTGACCTTCTGCTGCTTCTCGAAGTGGAATGTCGAGGTGTACGAGAAATTGATCACATGTGAAAACTAGGTGGTTGAAATGATAACAAAAGCCAATCTAAAAAGTGTCCTTCAAGTTGTCGGGTTCGGCAAGCAAGGTGAGTATTGTCTTGTTAAGCATTACGGATCGCTTGACAAGATGATTGTTGTGGATTTTGAAAAGGAAACGATTTCATGGCCTGAAGGCCTAATCGCAAGGGACGATACAACGTCCAATTTTTCCGCGCCTGAGAATTTTGTTGTCCTTGAATGCGTTGATCGCCTTCTGTCAAAGGGATACCGACCCGAGCATATCGTTCTGGAAGAGAAATGGCAACTTGGACATGATCAAAAGGGCGGCAAGGCCGACATCTGTGTTTACAATGACAACGGCAGTTTGCTTTTGATTGTCGAATGCAAGACGGCCGGCGAGGAATTTCGCAAGTTCAAGAAGCAACTTTTCCTTGACGGTGGACAGCTCTTTTCTTATTGGCAACAAGATCGTCGTGCCAAGTGGCTCTGCCTCTACGCATCTGATCTCGGAGAGATGGCAGATGCGAATGGTAAGAAGTTGCCATGCATCAAGTACAAGGATTCGATAGTCGTAATCAATTGTTCGGATGATCGCAATCTTCTGAAGACGGCCGAAAAGGACGAGATGGTACGCCTTTATGCTCATGCGCATACCAAGGACGAACTATTTGACGCATGGGATGAAACATACAATAAGCAAACCTATCCTGATGTCATTTTTGACAAGGATTCAGTTGCCTACCAGATTGGAATTCGACCGATCCGCAAGAAAGATCTGCGTGAATTTGATCCGGAAGATGGAATCGTCAATCGTTTCCTTGAAATCCTGCGGCACAACAATGTGAGTGATCGAGAGAATGCCTTTAACAAACTCGTTTCTCTTTTCATTTGTAAACTGGTCGATGAAGTCGGCAAAGATGACGATGACGAGGTCGACTTCCAGTACCGTGTCATCGTTGATTCATACGAGGACCTGCAGGATCGACTTCAGCGACTCTATCGAGACGGCATGAAGGAATTCATGGACGAGAAGATCTTCTATGTCGAGAGTGATTATGCGGATAAGCTGTTTGCGCAGTATCACGGGGCAAATCGTCGCAATGCCATAGAAGAGTTGCGTGGGACGATTCGTCGTTTGAAGTTCTATTCGAACAACGAATTTGCATTCAAGGATGTCCATAACGAAGAACTCTTCCGCCAGAATGGTAAGATTCTCGTAGAGATGGTCCAACTTTTTGAACCGTACAGGATCGTGTATCCCTCTCGTGATCAGTTGCTGGGTGACCTTTTCGAGCAGTTGTTAGCCAAAGGTTTTAAGCAAGATGTAGGACAGTTTTTTACTGCAGTGCCAATTACGCGGTTTGTTTGGGATTCTCTGCCGCTTGACCGCGCTGTGCGGCGAGGTACGAAACTTGTCCATCCGCGCGTCATCGACTACGCTTGCGGCGCGGGACACTTTCTTACTGAAGCGGTTGAGGCCATTAACGCTTGTTTCATAGCGGCTGGAGGCAAACCGTCCAAGGATAATGGTTGGGTGGAGAAATCGATATACGGAGTGGAAAAGGATTATCGCTTGGCGCGTGTCTCAAAGGTCTCGCTTCATATGAACGGTGCGGGGAAGGGGCAGATCATTTTCGGCGACGGGCTTGAGAATTATCCCGAACGGGGAATTGAAAACGGGAGCTTCGATCTTCTTGCCGCCAATCCTCCCTACTCTGTGGAGGCGTTCAAGGCGCATTTGAAGCTTAAGAACAACGAACTTGGACTCCTGGACAGCATCTCCACGCAGGGATCGGAGATCGAGGCATTGTTCGTGGAGCGCATTGGGCAACTTCTGAAGCCGCGAGGAATCGCGGCGGTTGTCTTGCCTTCGACGATCCTCTCCAAGGGCATGGGGCCGTATGTTGGTGCGCGCGAAGAATTGATTTACAATTTCAAGATCAGAGCCATCGTCGGGCTGGGCAAGAATGCTTTTCAGGCGACGAATACCGAGACTGTCATTCTGTTTCTGGAGAAGTATGATGAGCCGCCGCGTCGTCTCTCTCAAGTAGATGACAGCGTGAAGTGCATCTTTTCAGGAAAGCCGCCGGATGAGTGGGATGACAGGAGCATTTTTGATGCCTATCTTGCCCACATCGGTGTTAGCGAGGAAGATTATCTTCTTTTCGTTTCTCGCGAACTGTCGTGGACTCACTGGAGAAGTCATGCCTATTTTGGCGCGTACTGCAAGGTGTTCGATTCTGTTGCCGAATTCAAGTTGAAAAGGTCGAAGAAGGCATTTCTGCAACTACCATCAGAGGTGCAGGACGAACAACTTTCACAGTGGTTTTATGATTGGTTGTT
>NZ_JBAELF010000084.1:0-1501 GCF_056211015.1 Candidatus Egerieousia sp. | reverse complement strand
GAACATGTTCCTTACGAAATGTGCCTGCCATGCAACCTCCATTATGAATCTTACCTTGATTCTTGTGTTCTCGTTTGCACCGCAGTATGCATCAACAACATACAGAGGTTTGCCAGAAAGCTGTTTCTGGGCAATCTTCTTGAGTTCAGCCCAGCTTTCCTGTGAGCAAGGTTTGTTATCGTTCTTATATTCGTCTGAAGTCCACCAGATGGTATCCTTTGAAACTTCGTCCATTACCCAGAACTTGTCTTTAGGCGAACGTCCTGTATAAACACCAGTCATTACGTTTACTGCTCCGAGTTCCGTCATTACACCTTTGTCATACCCTTCAAGGCCAGGAGCCATTTCTGCTTTGTACAAGTCATCGTATGATGGGTTGTACATAATTTTTGCGGCATTGTTGATGCCGTACTTTGTCAGATCAATGTTACACATACTTTTATTAAATGATTAAAATTAATATTCCAGTTTGTGCAAATATACTCAATATTTCCGAGATTTCATTTTTTATTCTTTCCAATCTTTCGTAAATTAGTATCGTAATTTCTGATGGTAAATGGAAGCACTTGAGGCGTTGAATAAATATTGGGGTTACACAAGCTTCAGGCCCGGACAGAAGGAAATCATAGATTCCGTAATGTCCGGACACGATACTTTGGCTCTGATGCCTACAGGTGGCGGAAAATCAATATGTTACCAGATACCTGCTCTTTGCCGCAGCGGAATTGCAATAGTGATATCACCGCTCATAGCCCTCATGAAGGACCAGGTTGAAGGCCTTGTGAAACGCGGTATTCCTGCCCTGTGCATCCACTCAGGTCTTAGCTATGACAAGATAGATTCAATTCTGGACAATGCCGTTTACGGCAACTACAAGCTTCTGTATGTATCTCCTGAAAGACTGGAAACGGACATTTTCAAGGCGCGTGTTGCAAAGATGGATGTTTCAATGCTTATTGTTGACGAGTGTCACTGCATTAGCCAGTGGGGATATGATTTCAGACCTGCTTACCTTGAAATTGTAAAAATCAAGGAAATACTTCCTGAAGGAATTCCTACCATAGCCGTTACTGCAACTGCAACGCCCATCGTGGTGGAAGATATAAAGGAAAAGTTGTGTCTGAAGAACTGCAAGCTTTTCAAAACCGGTTTCGAGCGGGATAACCTCAGTTATATAGTAAGGGAGACTGAAGACAAGACTGGTAATATTCTAAGGGTGTGCAATGGAGTGCAGGGCACGGGAATAGTGTATGCAAGGGAGAGAAAGACCTGCGTGGAGATTTCAAACATACTGAATGACAACGGAGTTCAATCGCTCTATTACCACGCCGGTCTTGAGAAGAACGAAAGGAACCGCCGTCAGGATGACTGGATGAAGGGCAAGGTGAGGGTCATGGTTGCAACCAATGCCTTTGGAATGGGAATAGACAAGGAGGACGTGAGGTTTGTTATTCATTATGACATGCCTGAATCAATGGAGGCATATTTCCAGGAAGTCGGA
>NZ_JBAELF010000083.1:0-5897 GCF_056211015.1 Candidatus Egerieousia sp. | reverse complement strand
GAGCCGGACCATGGTTCGGGCCTTTCTTTACAGCGCACATCTGCTGTACCTGCTGTGTGTAAATCATAGTGTTATAAATATTTATATTTTGTGTTGCTTTTAAATTCGTTTGCAAAGATACAATAAAGAAACGGATTTGTGCTACCTTTGTGCTGCGTCTGCATTCAGATGCCATTTTTAAGTTAATTTTTAAAACATCAGCATAATGAAACGCTTCTTTTCTCTTTTTGCGGCAATGGCGGTATGTCTGCCTTTGCTGGCCCAGAAACCTGCCATCACCCACGATGTGTATGACAAATGGCAGACAGTCAGGGAACTGGACGCTCCGAACGAGGGAGCCACGGTGCTTTACAGGATTGTCCCGCAGGCCGGTGACGCAACCCTTTGTATAAACAATCCTTTCACCGGAAAGGAATGGACCATTGAAAGGGCTTACGGACAGGTGCTCAGCGCAGGCGAAAACAAGATCCTCGCAGGCATCAAACCTTTCTATCAGCAGACCCGCAAGGCAAAGATCAAGAAGAAGAAACCTGAGCAGATGCCAACCGACACTCTCATTCTCTTTGATCTGTCCAACGGCACAAGAAAAAGTTTCCCTGACCTCAAGGACTTCAAGACTCCTGAGACACTCGGACAGTGGGCCGCTTTCACAACAAAGCCTGCAGTCAAGGAAGATGCCAAGGGCAAGGCCGCCAAGGACAGCTCCAAAGTAGAAAAGAAGGAAGCTCCAAAGGATAATCTTTATGTGTTGAATATTGCAACAGGAGAGCTTGATACACTATCGAAGGTGGAGAATTATGCATTTTCAAAGGATGGCAGATGGCTGGCTTTCACAAGGAAGTTCGTTGCTGCAAAGAAGCCTTCAAAGAAGGATGCCAAGGACGGAAAGGCAAAGGAAATCAACCCTAAGGACACCGTTGACACCCCTGCGGGACTTTATCTTTACGACCTGGATTCAAAGAAGGAGCTGATGGTCATGACAGGCCCCAAGGGCAGCACCTTCACCCTGCCTAAGTTCTCGGCTCAGGGTGTCATGGCCTTCTACGCCAACACCGATACCACAAAGGCCGGCAAGAATGATCTGAAGATTTATATCTGCGACCCTGCTTTCAGAATGAATTCGCAGGACGAATTCCTTGACAATATGCTTATCATTTCAGACAGCATCACCAATGCCGGAATCTGCAAGTATGTTCATTACTATGCAAAGCTCAACATCCCTCAGGGCAGCGAGTTCAAGGCTGCGCGCGAATACGATGAGTCATGCAAGGATATGAAGGCTGAGGCCAATGAAGTAGCCCGCGGCAAATATGCAAAGGACGAGAACAGGCAGGTCCGTTTCGACATGCAGCCGCTTGTGATTTCAAGGAATTCTCCTTTGCAGTGGAGCGGCAGCGGCAAGCGCCTTTTCTTTGGCATAGCGCCTGCCCCAAGGGAGAAGGATACTTCAATAGTGGAGTTCGAGCGCGCAAAACTTGATATCTGGGCCTGGGATGCAGACTATATCCCAACAATCCAGAACAACAGGAAGACAATGATTGCCAGAACCAGCTTCAGCTGCTATATGAACATGAACGGGGCAAAGGCCGGCTCCTTTGTCCAACTTGGCGATAGTGATATCAAATCTGTAAGAGTGGAGAACTACGGCGATGCCGATTATGCTTTCGCCGCAAGCAGAACCCCTTATGTGATCCAGACACAGTGGGACTATGACGCTCCGGCAGATGAATACATTGTTGATTTGAAGACAGGAGAGCGCAGGATGCTTTTCTGCAAGGCCAACAAGACAATGTTCACCGCACCCGACGGCAGGCACGCCCTGATTTATGACGATATCAGATCCGAATATTCAATGTTCGAACTTGCAACAGGCAGGAACTGGAATCTCACTAAGGATCTCGGCGTTTTTTTCTATGAGAAAGGCCACGACACACCTAACCTTCCATCATACGCAGGAGCCCCGGTATGGTTCTCGGATTCAAGGAAGGCCCTGATTGCCGACCAGAACGATATCTGGATTGTTTCAACCAATGAGAACGAGAAAGCCGTATGCGCAACTTCTTCATACGGAAGGAACAACAATACAAAGTTCACTGCCGTGAACGCATACAAGAATGACAGATTCATTCCTGAGGCAGATGTAATGAGCGGAATTTCTGTAAGTACAATGCTCGATGCATCACGTCCTGTATATCTCGTTTCATACAATGAGGTGAACAAGCAGAACGGTTATTATACAATAACAATTCCTACCAATCCGTTCAAGGACAAGTTCGCCGCTCCTGAAAAGATAATTGACGCACCTAGTTCTTTTGCCCAGAGTGTTTTCGCAATGCCTCAGAAAGGCAAGCTTGCAAAGCTGTTCTTCATCAAGGGCAACTTCAACAACCCAATGGATGTATGGAGCTGCGATGCAAACATAGCGGCAGACAATGGCGTAAGATATGCTTCAACCAGCGGAAAGCAAATGGCTTCGGCAAAACAGATTTCGCACATCAATCCTTGGCAGAAGGATTACAACTGGGGCACGGTTGAACTCATTCACTGGACCACAATGGATGACATAAAGGCCGACGGCCTTCTCTTCAAGCCTGAGAACTTTGACCCGAACAAGAAATATCCTGTGATTTTCTATTTCTATGAGAAAAACTCACAGACAATGTACAATTACAGAAGTCCTGCTCCTAGCGCATCAACGGTGAATATTCCATTCTTCGTAAGCAATGGTTACATTGTATGCGTTCCTGACCTTTATTATAATGTAGGAATGCCTGGCAAGAGCTGTATGCGTTCGCTCATGCCTTGCGTTGACATGCTTGAGCAGTATCCTTGGATAGACAAGGACAACATGGCCGTTCAGGGCCAGAGCTGGGGCGGATATCAGGTTGCATACATCATCACCCAGACCAACAGGTTCAAGGCTGCAGGTGCCGGCGCTCCTGTTTCCAATATGACAAGCGCATACAGCGGAATCAGATGGGGCAGCGGCGTTACACGCCAGGCCCAGTACGAAGACGGCCAGAGCCGCATAGGCTACAATCTCTGGGACGCCCTTCCTCTGTATATGGACAATTCTCCTCTGTTCCGCCTGCCGAATGTCCGGACCCCTGTGCTCATCATGCACAATGATCAGGACGGTGCGGTTCCTTGGTGGCAGGGCATAGAGATGTTCAACGGACTGAGGCGCCTTGGCAAGCAGGCCTGGATGCTCCAGTACAACGATGAGGACCACAACCTTGTACAGCGCAAGAACAGGAAGGACCTGAGCATAAGGCTTGAGCAGTTCTTCAACCATTTCCTCAAGGGCGAACCTATGCCGTCATGGATGAAGCACGGCCGTCCTGTAGTTGACAAGGATTATGATATGGGTTACAGGTTTGAATAAGTAATACATTTATATATGAAAGTAATTCGTTTGATTATGGCAGCTTTGATGGCAGGCCTGGCAGCCGCCGGCTGTTCCTCCAATGAAACAGAAGTCATTGGAAAACCTCAGGTTGAGGTTGTTGACGGGAAATATACTCCCGAAATCATGCATCAGATGGGCAAGGTTTCCGACCCTCAGATAAGTCCCGACGGAACAAAGATTCTTTACGGAGTTTCATACACTTCAATTGAGCAGAACAAGGGCGTGAGAAACCTGTTTGTAATGAACATCGATGGGTCCGGCAACCATCAGATAAGCGCAAGTCCCAAGTCAATCTCCAACGCCCGCTGGATTTGCAACGGAAGCAAGATTCTCTATTTGAAAGAAGGGAAACTGCATTGCTGCAGCGCCGAGGGCAAGGATGAGGTTGAGATAGCCGTTGAGGGCGTTCCTGCAATCGAGGCTTTTGAACTCAATTCCACCAGCGACGGCATCATCATGCAGATAAGCGTGAAATACGGTCAGCGCGCAAAGGACCTTCACCCGGATCTGCGGAAGGTTGAGGCAAGGGTAATAGACAACCTCATGTACAGGCACTGGGATCACTTCGTTGAGGAAGTGCCTCATACCCTCGCAGCTTCAATCAAAGGAATCAAGGATGGTGGAGCCATCGCTGTGGAAAATGTGAAGGATTTGCTGGAAGGAACTGAGTATGAGCTTCCGGCACTCCCTTTCAGCGGGCTTGAGCAGCTGTCTTTCGGCAAGGATGCCATAGCATATTCCTGCAGGAAACTCTCTGGAAAGGACTATGCCTTCTCCACCAATGCAGATATATATCTCTACTCCACCGGCGATGGTTCCACAAAGGACCTTATGGCCGGACTTGAAGGAGAGTTCCCGGGATACGATACCGAGCCTGCATTCTCACCGGATGGCAGATATCTTGCATGGGTGAGCATGGCACGCGGCGGATACGAGGCCGACAAGCGCAGACTGATGCTTCTGGATCTCTCTTCAATGGCTGTAAAGGAACTCAGCTGTGATTTCAAATACAATGTTGATGAATATGTATGGAGTGCGGATTCAAGGAAAATCTACTTTACATCGTGCATAAACGCTGTTGAGGCAGTGCTTGAGGTTGATGTTGAGAAAGACTGTTCAGTTGCTTACACTCCTGCGGCGGATGAAAGGACCGGTGATGTGATTCTTGGAAACGGTATAAGAAGAATTACTGCAGAGGATTGCTGGTATGATTTCTCTTCATTGAAACTTGTGCCTGGCAATGAGGGCAGACTCATAGCTGTGAACACATCAATGATGCGTCCTGCGGAGATAGTTTCAATCGATATGGAAAGCGGTGCCGTTGAGCAGCTTTCTCACGAGAATGATGAACTGATTGCTCAGCTGGCAACTCCAACAATGGACCAGAAATGGATTAAGACAGTTGATGGAAAGGATATGCACTGCTGGGTGCTTTATCCTCCTGAGTTCGATTCAACAAAGGTTTATCCTGCAATAACAATATGCCTTGGCGGCCCTCAGGGTACGTGCAGCCAGGGATGGAGTACAAGATGGAACTACAGGCTCATGGCTTCCAACGGTTATATTGTCATTCTGCCTAACAGACGCGGAACAACTGCGTTCGGCCAGGCTTGGTGCGAGCAGATTTCCGGTGACTACATTGGCTTGAACATGCAGGACTACATGAATGCGGCAAAATATCTCAAGGCTCAGCCTTACATTGGGAAAGTTGCGGCTTGCGGAGCAAGTTACGGAGGATACTCCGTATATAATCTTGCGGGAGTTCATAACGGACTGTTCGATGCTTTCATTGCACACGCTGGAATCTTCAATCAGGAGCATATGTATATGATGACCGAGGAAATGTGGTTCCCAACCTGGGACAACGGCGGCGCTCCTTGGGACAACAATCCGGTTGCCGTGAGACATTACACCAACTCGCCTCACAAGCTCATCAGGAACTGGAACACACCTATTATGATTATGCACGGTGAGATGGATTACCGCGTGCCTGTTGACCAGGGCATGGCGGCATTCAATGCGGCGCAGATGATGGGCGTTCCATCAAAGATGGTGCTCTTCCCGGGCGAGAACCACTGGATTACCAAGCCTCAGAACTCAGTCCTCTGGAACCGTGAGTTCTTCAGCTGGCTCGACCAGTGGTGCAAATAACCGCATCGGTGAGAACCACTCTGCAATCTTCCAGTGGCCCCCTTTGTCGGGACCACTGCTTTTTTTGTGAGGATAGCGACCGGAGCGGGTGAAAGGTCGGTGGTGTGACATAGCGGTATCTGAGGAACACGGCCGAATACTGATTTTGAAAAACAGCGCTGAGATAACGCAAGTTCTATGCAGGATGAATGTTGACTAACATTGTCCCTATTGCCTACAGGGTAAAACTTTATCTTCCAAGATTTCAATTGCTCTATAAACATTTGTATATGACTGCGTTTCTTTGTCGCACACTTTTGCGTTAGCAGTTGCGAAGCTTATCCTATTATCGGCGCAG
>NZ_JBAELF010000082.1:0-40255 GCF_056211015.1 Candidatus Egerieousia sp. | reverse complement strand
GAAACATATCAGGAGAAAGCCGCTCTATTTCTAAATTATGTGCTGACGACAACACTGTCGGAAAGGGGTAGGGATGTGGACAAGCGACCTTCGCTACCAAAACTGCCCAAAAATCAGTCATAGGGTGAAACACAGCGTTTCTATTTGACCTTGTTTGTAGAACAGAGAGTTTTCTTCTGAGCTTATGAACAGATTGTAAAGACGTGTTTCCATAAGCCTGCAAGCTACGGCAACATTTCCGTTCCTGTTTTCAATATAGTTGAACATAGCTGCTATCTGAATGCATTTCTCATCTGGGTTGAATGAATATGCATTCCCCGAAAACAGGATGCCTTTAAGCATCTGTCTCAATTCAGGATAGTCGACTAATTTCTTAACCATATTGTCAAACAGAGTGTTACGCTCCATTAGTATAATGTTCACAGCCTTCAACACGCCCTCTTTGTCCCATGTAATCTGTTCAGTATCAATTATCTGGCACAAACGGCTTACAAGGAAAGGATATCCGGCGGTATAGCTGCGAATCATATGGGCAACGGCCTTTTCATTGAAGGCAAGGCCCCTGTCCGTCTTGTATTCCAAAAGCATATTGGCTATGCCGTCTGCAGGAAGACTCATGTCAACATTGAACGGTGCGGAAATATTCCAAGGCGAATTGTACTGGTGCTGATTATCAGGACGCAATTTCAATTTGAGATTCTTAATATCATGCACGCCGGCAAGAATTATGGATTGAATGGCAGAATCTTCTTCTCTGTTCAAGTACATGTCTCTGAAAATGCCAAGCAATTTCAAAAAAGAATCATAACCGCTTGCCTGATCCACTTCATCAATTAATAGCACAATAGGTGCAGAATTCCTGCCGCTGACTTGAACTATCAATTCTTTTGCATCAAATAGTGTGCATTCATCAATATGTGTCCGGGAAAAAGATATTATCTCATCTGCACAATATGCATCTATATTCTTCGTTTTCTTCTTTTGAACACATAAACATAGTAAACGCACGAACATTGCGCCCAACGTTGACTGCGTACTGAAATAGGAATCGTCTACACCCTCAAAACTGATTGAAAACACACAATAACCTGCATTCTCAAGATAAGTTTTAAGATTTGCCAACGTGGTGGTCTTTCCATATTGCCTGCCTCGGTTTATGCAGAAATAATCACCCTTGTCTATCATTTTTCGTATGATTTCCAAGCGCTCGGTGATGTCCACCATATAATGTTTATCAGGATGACAAGTACCGGTTGTGTTGAATGATTTCATAGCAATCCCTATAAAAAAGCAAACATGCCTTGTGCAAAGTTAAGAAAATATGAATGAAATGGAAACTAAAATCCCAGTGCCGATGCCAAAAGAAATGACAGATATGCAACAATCCACGCAAGAATGCACTGGAACAGTACCATACCAAGCGCCCAGAGCCAGCCGAATTCACGCTTTACCGCTGTTATGGATGCTATGCAAGGCGTATAAAGCAGGCAGAAAACAAGTAATGGAATGGCTGTAAGCTGTGTGAGAAAAGCTGTTGCGCCCAGCACCTCAAGCGATGACACCACGCTTTCCTTTGCAAGGAAACCGCTGATAAGTGCAACCACTATCCTCCAGTCACCCAACCCTACAGGTGCGAACAAAGGCGCAATCCATCCGGCAATGTATGCGAGTATGCTCGCCTGTTCGGCGGCGGGAGATTCTCCTATGAAATTCAAATGGAAATCATACGAACGGAGGAACCAGATAACGATTGTTGCCACCAGTATCAACGTGAAAGCGTTCCGGAGGAAGTCCTTGAGCCTGTCAAAAAGCAGATGCGCCACGTTCATAAGCTTCGGAAGCCTGTAGTTCGGCATCTCCATTATGAAAGGAGTTGCTGAGGATCTGCCTGCAAAGCGTCTGGTTGCAATGGCTATGAGTATTCCTGAAACTATCGCCAGTAAATAAAGTATGGCCATCACAAGGCCTCCGCGCCCTGGGAAGAATGCTGAGCAGAGGAAGGTGTAAACCGGGATTTTGGCGCTGCAGCTCATGAAAGGTATCAGGAAGACCGTAAGTTTCCTGTCTCTGGAAGAAGGTAGAGTCCTGCTTGCCATGATTGCAGGCACTGAACATCCGAAACCTATCACCAGTGGAACAATGCTCCTGCCAGAAAGCCCCACATGACGCAGAAGTTTGTCCGTGATGAACGCCACGCGCGACATATAACCGCTGTCCTCCAGCATTGAAAGGAAGAAGAAAAGCAGGATTATTATTGGCACGAAACTCAGGACAAAACCTACTCCGCCGAATATACCGTCAACTATGAATGAGCGTATGGGTTCGCTCACCTGCACCGAAAGCATCCACGAGCCAACCATTTCTCCGCAGGCGGAAATGCCGCCTTCAAGCCAGCGTTGCAGCGGACCGCCCAGAACATCTATCGTAAGGTATAAGGTAAGTGCGAATACGGCAATGAAAATAGGGATGGCAGTCCATTTGCCGGTAAGCACCCTGTCGATTCTTGTACTGCGGAGCATCCCGCGGCTTTCGTTAGGATGAGAAACAGTTACCGAGCACAAACCGGCAATGAAGGCAAAACGCATATCGGCCATGGCAGCGTGGCGGTCCATACCATGCTCCTGCTCCATCTGCACAATGATGTGCTCAATCATCTCAAGTTCGTTGGCATCAAGGCCAAGAGACTGTATCAACGACTTGTCACCCTCTATTATTCTGCCGGCAGCGAAACGCACAGGAAATCCGGCCTTCTGCGCATGGTCCTCAACAAGATGCATTATTCCGTGAATGCACCTGTGGACAGCCGCACCCTTTTCTGAGGACTTGTTGCAGAAGTCGCGAGCCAGAGGTTTTTCATTGTAACGTGCAATATGGATTGCGTGTTCCAGAAGCTCGTCAACACCTTCGTTCTTAGTTGCCGAAATGGCCACCACAGGTATTCCCAGCAACCTCTCCATTTCGTTCACCCTCACCTGACCTCCGTTCCCCAGCACCTCATCCATCATATTGAGAGCCAGTACCATAGGAATCTCCAGCTCCATGAGCTGAATGGTAAGATACAGATTGCGTTCTATATTGCCCGCATCAACTATATTGATTATGCAGTCCGGTTTCTCCTTAAGCAGGAAATCTCTTGAAACCTGTTCTTCCGATGAAAAGGTGGAAAGCGAATATATGCCCGGCAGATCGGTAATAGTAATCTGCGGATAATCCTTGATGCCTCCATCCTTTCTCTCCAGCGTGACTCCCGGGAAATTGCCCACGTGCTGGTTGGAACCTGTAAGCAGGTTGAACAATGTGGTCTTGCCGCTGTTCTGCTGCCCTGCCAGCGCAAACTTCAACCCTCCCCTTTTTACAGGTGCAGGCGCCTCCTTCATATTATGGAATCTGCCGGCCTCACCAAGACCGGGATGCGAGTTATGCTCATGCAAGGCATCATTATATGCATAATTCTCATCTACAGCGATGGGGTTATTGTCTTCCCCTCCTTCCGCATTCCTTCCCCCTGCCGTATGATAAGTCCATTCCGCACATTTCAAACAGTCTCCGTATGAAGCACAGCAACTGCCCTTGATGCATGAAGCGCAATGCGGTTCTGCCTGAACATCTATCTCCTCCACTTCCGCTTTGCGCACGGAAATTGTGTAACCATGAAGCGTTATCTCAAGAGGATCGCCCATAGGAGCCTTCTTTGCCAGTTCGAGCTCAGCACCGGGAATGAATCCCATGCCGAGCAGATGGCCGCGGACATTGCCCTCGCCGCCTACTGCCTTTATCACTGCCCTCTGTCCTATTTTCAAATCCTCAATCTTCATTGAACAACACCGGAATCAATTTTTCCAAAAATATATCATTTTTCACGAACTGCAAAAAAGCGGACAAAAATTAATGATACTATTAGTAAAAAGAGTTAAATTTGTGAGATTTAACAGTTAAAAACTAAAAAATCCACATAATGTACACAGATTTTCAAAAATTCCTTCAGGCAGAATTGAATTCAATTCAGGAAGCCGGTTTGTATAAGAACGAAAGAATCATTGTTTCACCACAGAAAGCGGAAATCAAGGTAAGCACAGGCAAGGACGTGCTCAACTTCTGCGCAAACAACTATCTTGGCCTTTCAGACAATCAGGAACTGATTGACGCCGCAAAGAAGGCCCTTGATGAAAGAGGCTTTGGAATGTCAAGTGTAAGATTCATCTGCGGAACGCAGGACCTTCATAAAGCTCTTGAGAAAAAGATTGCTGAATTTTTCGGAACAGAGGACGCAATCCTTTATGCAGCCTGCTTTGATGCAAACGGTGGCGTATTCGAGCCTCTTCTCGGAGAGAATGATGCAATCATCTCGGACTCCCTCAACCACGCTTCAATCATTGACGGCGTAAGACTCTGCAAGGCAAAGAGATACAGATATGCAAACGCCAATATGGAAGAACTTGAGAAATGCCTTCAGGAAGCTCAGGCACAGCGTTTCCGCCTCATAGCAACAGACGGTGTATTCTCAATGGACGGCAATGTATGTCCTCTTGACAGGATTTACGAACTCGCACAGAAATACAACGCAATGGTAATGGTTGACGAATCACATTCAGCAGGTGTTGTAGGTAATACCGGACGCGGTGTTGCAGAACTCTACAATCTCCGCGGCAAGATAGAGATTCACACAGGTACTCTCGGAAAATCATTCGGCGGAGCGGTTGGCGGTTTCACAACAGGTAAGAAGGAAATCATTGACCTTCTGCGTCAGCGTTCAAGACCATACCTCTTCTCGAATTCAATACCTCCAATGGTAGCCGCAGCAGGATGCGCAATGTTCGATATGATGGCCCGCACAAACGAGCTTCAGGACCGCCTGCACGAGAACACCGAATACTTCGTTGGCAAGATGAAAGCGGCAGGTTTCGACATAAAGCCTACACAGAGCGCAATCTGTGCAGTAATGCTCTATGACGCACCTCTTTCACAGAAGATGGCCGAGAAACTTCTTGAGGAAGGCATTTACGTAGTAGGATTCTACTATCCGGTTGTTCCTAAAGGCCAGGCAAGAATCCGCGTACAGATATCTGCAGGCCACAAGAAAGAGCATCTTGACCGTGCGATTGCAGCATTCACCAAGATTGGAAAGGAACTTGGCGTAATCAAATAGTCCGGGTGGAACTTTTCTTTTCAGACAGCATCATTGGCGGCAGCTCCTCCGTTGAACTTAACAGGGAGGAGAGCCGCCATTGCATTAAAGTGCTCCGCCACAAGGCCGGAGAGATAATCAACGTAATCGATGGCAGCGGCAGCCTCTTCAAATGCCGCATACAATCCTCCGCACAGGAAGGCAACAATCAAAAGGGAAAAAACGAAGAAGCCTGCCGCAGCGCCAGAAAAGACAGCAAGCATAGAGAATACGAATGCAACCTAGCATTGGACAAGCCGAGAAGCAAACAGTCAAAATCAGCAGGCGGTAATGAGCAAACGCTCTGTACAGTAGAGGAGGTCATTCCAGACTTCGGCTCACACTCTTACCATTTGACAATGGCCGTAGCGCCCACAAAGAACATGGACCGCTACGAATGGTTCCTTGAAAAGGGCACCGAAACCGGCCTCAATGAAATAGTTCCTGTTGTCTGCGAACACTCCGAACGCAAGGACCTCAACACTGAGCGATGCCGCCGCATTCTTGTAAGCGCCATCAAGCAATCCCTCAAGGGAGCTCTTCCCGTTTTGCAAGAACCTGTAAAGTTCACGGACTGGCTCAACGCCACCTTCCCACCCGGCGATGGTTCCACCCCTGCCGGCTACCGCAATACGAAATCACCGGAAGCCGGCACAGAAGAAGCCTTAGCATCTGCACTCGGCGGATCATCGGCAGATTTGCGTCTCATCTGCTACTGCGGCAATGAATTCCCGAAACAAAGCATAAGCGAGGCCTTGACTGATTTCTTCCGAACTAGTTTAGATGATAACAATCTTGATTCCCCTTTAAACGGAACACCAAAACTTACCACTGAATCTGAAAAAGAATCAAATAGCCTGAACCCTAAGTCAATTGTCAAGAATGTTAGAAAAGTAACCGTGGTCATTGGCCCCGAAGGGGACTTCTCTCAGGCTGAAATAGAATGTGCAATGCAGCACGGTTTCAAGGCCATAACACTAGGACCAAGCCGCCTGCGCATTGAAAGCGCCGCCCTTCTGAGCGTGAACGCAGTTTACCTTCAAAGTCTTTGATGGGAAAGACTTTGATTTCTTCAGCAAAAATAAATTCACCGGCTTCACCTATTGTATGAAATGCTTCGCATATATACAGTCAGGCCAAGGCAGGAACCAGAACAACCATACTAAGAGCATTTCATTTCTAATGTATTCCACTTCCGAATATGACAGTCCGTATCATAGTTGTACGCACCTTCCATTGTCTCCACATATTCACACGGTTTGCAGTCGTAAGGAATGATTAATGAGACGAGGTCTTCCTTCATTCAGCACTATAATCACAGGTTTGCCTGTTGCAGCAAGAGTTTCAACTATGGATGCCCGTAAACTGAGTTTATCATTTTCTTGTAAAAACATTATAATGATTGAATATTAAACCATAATTTATATATTTGCATAATAAAGATTTAATATATAATCATTATGGATAATATCTATGCTCTCACCGACTCTCAGATTCAAAAAAAGACAGGGGAAAAGATAAAGGCTACCCGACTCAAGCAGAATATTACACAAGAGAAACTTGCCGAGGATTCCTTGGTCTCCCGTTCATCCATTAAAAAGTTTGAAGCAGGGGAAATAGGTTCCTTTGACACTCTTGTTCGCATATTGCGCACACTCGGCATGCTTGATTCCATAAGGAGTCTATGTGAACCTGAGCAGATGAGCCCGAATGAATATTATGAAATGGTACATTCAATTAACAGACATAAGAGAAAACGTGCCACAAAACCACATATCACAAAAAACGTTGAGGAGGAAGCGGAATGGTAGATGTAGCAAGAGTGAATATGTTTGGAATGAACGTAGGAACATTCCGTTGGGACCAAACATATAATATGGCTCAATTTGAGTATAATGCGGATTTGGTTGGAAAAAACATCGAGCCCTCACCAATTATGATGCCCGTTATCCCAGGGCGTATATATTCTTTCGGGAACCTCAACAATGACACGTTCAGCGGCCTCCCGGGCATGCTTGCAGATTCACTTCCGGACACATACGGACGCACTTTGTTTAACAGGTGGCTGGATCTTATTGGAAGCAGGTCCGCCAACCCTGTGGAAACTCTGTGCTTCTTAGGGAAAAGGTGCATGGGCGCTTTGGAATTTGAACCGGCAACCGGGCCTGATACGGATCCGTATATGAAATTTGAAATTGATTCATTGGTAAAAGTGGCTGCTGAAGCACTCAATGCCAAGTCAAGTTTTGGAGTGAATATCAATTCAAACAGAAAAGCCGCCATTGCCGAAATCCTTCGTCTGGGGACATCCGCTGGGGGACAAAGAGCAAAGGCACTGATTGCATACAATAAAGAAAGCGGTGAGGTTCGTTCAGGTCAGATACCCGCACCTGCAGGCTTCGACTATTATCTTATAAAATTGGATGGTGTATCAGCTGAAGCAGGCTTCAGGAAAACTGAAAATTTTGGAAGGCTAGAATATTCATTCTATCAACTTGCCAGAAAGTGTGGCATAGAAATGTCCGATTGCTCTCTGATTGAAGAGAATGGAAGGGCACATTTCCTGACCAAACGCTTCGACAGGGAAAACGGAAGGAAAATTCACATGCAGACCTTATGCGGCATAGCGCATTATGATTTCCGCCTTCAAAGAGCATATTCCTATGAACAAGCTTTCACTATAATGAGACGCCTCCGACTTCCATATTCTCAGGCGGAACAAATGTTCCTGCGAATGGTATTCAATGTGATAATCAGGAACCAGGACGATCATACCAAGAACATTTCATTCCTGATGAATTCCACCGGCCATTGGAGACTGTCTCCGGCATACGACATAGGATTTGCATACAATCCTGACGGCAACTGGACAAATACTCATCAAATGTCAATAAACAACAAGTTCAGCAACATAAGCAAAGCCGACCTGCTCTCCTGTGCAGAATTCTGTAACATCAGGAACGCAAAGGAAATCATTGACAATGTTTGCAGCAATGTATCCGAATGGCCGGTAATCGCAAGGAATTGCGGAGTTCCCCGGAAAATGATTGACGCAAGATTTCCGCACATGCTCCTCAAACTCTGAACTTACTGGTTGTGCGAGATTGATTTGTTTACCTTTATGAGAACAAATAATTGAAGCACAGCTCTGGCAACAGTACAAATCTTCAATGATGCACATATTCGCCGAAAATATTGCAAGCCGAAAATGGCCTGTCCATGCGAACATCGCCAGAACGCATTCCTGCAAGGCACTGGTGGACAGGTGTGACCATTTGGGTGAGACCTGTCCACGCATCCGCCGGCAGAACGCATTCCGAACGTGCTAAATTGGACAGGTCTTTTTCTCATTCCTTTATTTCAGGAACTTACGTAAGGCCTGCGAAACTGGAATGCAATTTTTCTATAAAATTTGAAAACATTTTTTGCTGAAACAGCACATTCATTTCAGTCCTTATGAATACTTTTGTTTCATACGGAGGCGGCCACTTGAGGCGGCGGATCAAGTGAATGGGAATAAGTGACAAATTGAAGCAGAAGATTGAAGCGGACCTTGGCTTGAACCTTCCATTTGTGAAAGGGCAGAACAAGACCATAAGCAACTGCTGGCATTTCACAACCGATGGCAATGCCGTTGACGAAATGTTTGCAGATGAAGAAGATTTTGTCCGGGGAATGAACAGAATATATTTTGTGGTCAAGGACTATGAGATTGCTATTCTTGCTTTCTGCCTTATGGACACTCACGTTCATTTCGTACTGTATGGAGAATTTGTTCAATGCAATGAATTCATGCATGAGTATGTGCGAAGGACTTCCCAGTACCTGAGCTGGAAATATGGAGAAATATCCAAACTGAAGGATGTGCCCATTCACTTTCAAAAGATAGATACGGACACGTATTTGAAAACTGCAATCTGCTATGTGATAAAGAATCCGCCGGTTGCCGGAGTCCCGTTCACTGCCTATGACTATCCTTGGTCCAGCGGGCCCCTTCTCTTCAGAAAAAATGGATATTGGACATTGCAGAATGAAATTGATTCGTCATTCGAAACAAGAGAAATATCTTCATCGGCATTGAAACTGGAAATGAAAACCCATCAAATCAAAGGAGTGAAAGTCAGAGTTAAGGATGATTTGATTTTTCCAGGAGAATACGTGGAGTATGAACTTGTTGAACGAATATTCAGAACACATAGAAGTTTCAATTTCTTCATGTGCGTTTCCAAGGAATCGGACATTGAGTCAAGAGAAGGTGAAATATCCAGACTTTCCATTCCAATGAGTGAGATGCGCGGGCATAAAGCGCAGATGTGCCTTCAAATGTTCGGTTGCAAAAGTGTCAAGAACTTGAACACAAGTCAAAGGCTGCAACTTGCAAGGCGGCTGAAATCCAAATACAACAGTTCCATAAAACAGATAATACGTTTATGCGGGCTCGTTTATGAAGAATGCAAGGAAAAAGTCTGAATTTCTACGCAAGCCGAAAAAGACCTGTCCATGCGAACATTGCCAGAACGCATTTCCACAAGGCTTTGATGGACAGGTGTGACCATTCAGGTGGGACCTGTCCACGCACCCGCCGGCAGAACGCACTCTGAACGTGTTAAGTTGGACAGGTCTTTTTCAGGTTCACACTTGAGCCAGCCTATTCGCCGCACGGACAAGATACGCAAGTCACCCGGCTATAAAAGTATTTCCTGATCATGCCGCAAAGATATGAATAATGCCGGAAGAATATGCCGGAAATGGGCATTGACGACTTTCTGGCAGAAAAGCCCAAGTACAAATCAAGGAAAAAACTCTTCTTGAAAGCGGGCTGGATCAGACGAAAAACAACTAAAATTTATCGTTAAACTCCTAAATTTATTAGGAGTTATGAAAATTATGTCTATCTTTGCAGTGAAAAAGTATAAAAACTCAAGACAAGTATGAAGCAAAGACTGACATTCAAGGAAGAAGAAGTGATGAACATCATCTGGAAGAAAGGTGAAGTGTTTATCAGGGATATTGTGGCTCAAATGCCTGAACCAAAACCGAATTACAATACCGTGGCAACCCAGGTCAAATTCCTGGAAGAAAAAGGATTCGTAAGCAGAAAGCCCATGGCCAATTCATTCCAGTACACTCCGGCAATTTCGGAAAAGGAATATAGGGGAACAACAATAGGTGATGTGATTTTGCGCTATTACAACAACTCATACGCAAGTATGGTAAACCAGTTCGTGGAGGAAGACAAAATTGGCCTTGACGAGCTCAAGGAACTGATTGCTCAAATAGAACGCAGGAGAAAATGATAGCCTATATCATAAGAAGCGGGCTTATGCTCTCGTTATTCCACCTGTTCTTCATCCTGTTCATGAAGAAGACCACGTTCTTCCGCTTCAATAGATTTGCTCTTATGACAGGTTCTGTGCTCTGTATGGCATTGCCCTTGTTGGACTTCTTTTTCATACCAGAGTCGGCTGCTTCCTATATTCCGCATATAGAAATTCCTGAAACAAAAGTCTTTGGCAACACTGCGGGGGAATCAGGACGATGGAATTGGATTATATTGCTCAAAGGACTTTACTTTGCCGGAACGGCAGCAGTGGCAAGCGATTGCGCAATATCAATACTTAAGACATTCGCTATATGCCGCAAGGGAGAGATTGTCCACAGCGATGGTTTCTCAATAACTCTTTTGGAAGAACCCATAGCATCGTTCAGTTTCTTCAGGCACATTGCAATCAGCCGTGAAGACTTTGAACAAAACGCTCTCATCCTCCGCCATGAAATGAATCACGTGGAAAATTACCATTCCCTTGAAATAATATTATTCTCGGTCATAACTGCACTTCACTGGTTCAATCCATTGGTTTGGATGGCCAGAAACAATCTTAAGGAAGTGCAGGAATACGAGGCTGATGAATCTTTACTTAAACAAGGCATCGATGCAACACAATATCAATTGTTACTGGTGAAGAAAGCTGTAGGAGCGGAACGCTTCCAAATGGCCAACGGCTTCAATCACACCAAACTTAAAAACAGAATCAAAATGATGCAAACAAAAAAAACAAACAGACGGGCAAGACTTGCATATATTGCATGCGTGCCTTTGATGCTTTCAGTGCTGTGCCTGTGCACAAGCCAGAAGCGGGACTATGTGTCAATTGTAGAAAACAATTCCTCCCAAATGCTTGACGAGCGGCCTGGTTTCAACGGCGGAAATACCGTTGAATTTGTAAAATGGGTATGCGAACGAGTGACTTATCCCAAAAGCGCTACAGAATCGGGAATACAAGGAAAAGTGGTGGTTTCCCTTACAATTGATGAAAATGGGAATCTGGTTGATCCAAAGATAATTTCCGGAGTATCCGAAGAACTCAACAATGAGGTGCTCAGGGTAATATCTTCTTCTCCAAAGTGGACTCCAGCCAAAGAAAAAGGAAAAGCGGTCAAGTGTAGCTTTACTATGCCGTTCATATTCACTATCCGATAAATATCTTGATGCTTCGCTGTTGCTGCCGCCCTATTCGGCGGTGGCACAGGAAGCAGATTACACAGGTAATTTACAGGCAGCCTTTGTTGTTCAGGACTCCGGCGCGGCCCTGCATTTCAATAGCTTCCCAATAAGATTCGTCCCACTGGGGTGATTCAATAGGCGGCCTGTTTTCTCCTACAGACGTTGATGCGTGCCCAGATTCAGTTACAGCAGCTGCCTTTGATGAAGTGCATGAAAGATTGGCGGCAGAACAAGCAGCCCGGTTTGAAGCCGCCACAGGCCACAATGAAAACTCCAGATAGTGAATCTTGAGACCATTCTTAATATAATGTTTCTCGTAGAAAGTCTGCACCGAGGTGATTATGTCGTCAAGCCTCCCGCTTGCCGAAGTTTCCACCTTTGCCACCGCGCTGTTTCCCACACAAACAGACTCGGCGGAACAATCATCAGCAGCACTGACATAAACCATTGGCGGCTGTGCATAAACATCCTCACAAAGCACGTTCACAGGCAGAGAGTTCAGCTTTAGCAGTTCAAGGGTGTAATGGTACAGATACTTGCTGTCGGTCTTGAGTTTGATGGAACCATCGCCATGCAGGATATTGCGGAATCTTTCAAGGAAGCGGGGTGATGTGAGTCTGTGACGCTCCCTGCCTATCTGCGGGTCTGCAAATGTAATCCATATGTCCTGAACCTCCCCGGGAGCAAAGAGGGCCTCTATGAACTCTACCCTGGTTCTGATGAAAGCCGCGTTGGCTATTCCTTCCTCGGTTGCGGTCTTGGCACCGCGCCACAGACGGGCTCCCTTTATGTCAATTCCAATGAAATTGATGGAAGGGCAGCGTCTGGCAAGTTCAAGAGTGTATTCGCCTTTGCCGCAGCCTATTTCCAGAACTATGGGATTGCCGTTGCCAAAGAAATCACGGCTCCAGCAACCCTTGTATCTGTAATCCTTCAGGTAGAAATCCTTCTGATAGCTGTTTCCAACCAGCTCGCTGTTCTCCGGCTGGACCAGGCAGGCGAAACCCTGGTTCTCACGGAACTTCCTCAATTTATCCTTACCACTCATAACTTTCTGAATCCCAGACAAAGAGCAGACACCTTGGAGTTCAACGGAGCATAAGTCCCGTCGGAATTTTTCACTGGCGACAGTGTTACGCTAAGCTTCCTGGAACCCTGCTTGAATTCTTTTATCTGGCTGCTTGTCCTTATTACTTTCTCAAAAGATATATAACCATGGTCTATGCGCCTTGATTTTCCAACTATGCTGTTGAAATCCACAAATACCGTATCGGAATCTATGATGTTCCGGGCATTCTTCATATGGACTGCTACCTGAAGCGGAGCGTTTGTCCGGGCATAATCCTTTTCGTACGTGAACTGCACGCACAGGAAAAGTGCGTTCTCGTCTCCGGACGGAGACTCAAGGGAGAATTTCACAGGATATGTCCACCCCTGCTCAGGATCCATTGCAAGATATGCGCTGTCCTGTGCAGGTACATCGCAAGCAACGGCAATCAGCATTGTTAAGAGAAATATGAGCAACAGGGCTTTCCGTCTCATTGTTTCTTCTTTTTGTTTTTCCTGTGCTTTGAGCTCTTGCGCTTGTCAAATCTTGATATGCTCTCCTCGCCGGCGGCGCTCATGAATTCAGGTGAACTTTCCTGAACGCCGTTGTCCATAAGGGAAGGACCTTTCTTTCCCTGTCTGTTGAGTTCAAGAACGTCCTCAAGCTCCTCACAGGTAAGAGGGTAAATGTTCGCCATGCTGCCCGGATCGTATGAGAACCAGAATACGCCCTTGAGTATATCCCTTTTAACAAGGGTTGCCTCTCCGTCTTCAAGATATATAGGTCCGTTAACTCTAGGCATTCTGCTCTGTGCATCAATATAAACCGATGCCTCGTGATTGATGCAGCATTTGAGCTTGCCGCACTGACCTGCGAGTTTGAGAGGATTGAGACTGAGGTCCTGACACCTTGCGGCTGAAGTTGTGATTGACTGGAAACTGTTCATATGTCTTGAACAGCAGATTGCCTGACCGCAAACACCTATTCCACCAATAAGGCCCGCCTCCTGTCTTGCGCCAATCTGCTTCATTTCAATCCTTATATGGAACTCCTCTGCAAAATCCTTTATCAGTTGCCTGAAATCCACTCGCTCGTCTGCAATGTAGTAGAAAATGGCCTTGCTGCCATCGCCCTGCATTTCAACATCACCTATCTTCATGTCCAGGCCAAGATTGGCTGCAATCTGGCGCGAGCGTATCATTATGTTATGCTCCCTGGCAGTGGCTTCCTTCCATTTCTCAATGTCGGCCTGTTTTGCCTTCCTGTATATTTTCTTGAACGTGAAATTCTTCGGATCAATGGCACTCCTCTCAAGCACCCTTGCCACCATTGCGCCGGAAAGCGTGACTATACCAAGGTCATAGCCGGTGGTTGCCTCAACAATCACCATATCGCCAATGCGTATTGTCTGGCCTGAATCGTTGATGAATATGGCCTTGCGGGTATTCTTGAACCTCACCTGGAAAAGATTTTCCATTCCTATTGATCCAATGCCTTCAAGCCAGTCGAAAACCGCCAGTTTGCAGCAGCTTATATCGTATTTGCAATTGAGATTGCCTTCTGCGTCTATCTGCTTTTCACAGCCTCTGTGGCAATCGTATTCTTTAATCTCGGACATAATAAGTCAAATATTGTTATCAGGCAAAATGGTATATTCTGTTGCAAATGTCACAGAATATGAACTTGGCGTTCACATTGGCATTGATATGAACTATCGCCTGTGTAAAAAAATCGTATGCTTTCTGATAGAACTCAGGTTTCAGATTCTGGGCATACAGCCTGAGCCCGGACAAGTGCTCGGGCAGCACATAGCTCAGATCATCCATCCCCTGTCTTATCATGTATATTGAACGTAAAGTATCAAGAGCGCAGGTGCAGAATGCCTTCTGCTCCTCCTTGTTCATTGAAGCAATGGCGGTCCACTCGGCCTGCATTGAAACAAGGTCCTTCCTTATACCATCCTGAAGCAGGCGCAGGAAAATGCTTCTGTGCTCATTGTCAACGGCTCCTTCCTCCTTCAAATTGAGAGCCAGCTGCCTTGCCTCTCCCCAGCTTCCCGCCGATTTTCTTGCAAGAACCAGAGCGGTTGACGCATCAACTCCATAGTCCTTTTCAAGCTGGGATGCAATCTCCTCCGTTCCTGCAGGCGGAATCTCAAGAATGGAGCAACGGCTCAGAATGGTTGGAAGAATGCGTTCCTTGCTCCTGGTAACCATTATGATATACGTACCCGGGGTAGGCTCCTCAAGTGTCTTGAGCAGTTTGTTGGAGGCAACCTCGTTGATTCTTTCAGGAAAGAGGATAAGAGCAACCTTCACATCACCAAGGAAGGCGGTCATGCTCAATTTGCGCATGAGGTTTGAACATTCCGTAACTGTAATGTTTCCCATGCGCCCGTCAAGGCTCAAGGCATCGTAAAGTTCGTTCTCGCTGAAGAAAGGATTAGAGGCGTACAGTTCCCTGAAGGACTTGTAGAAATCATCTATCACCAGCTTGTCTCTCTTCACATCCTTGAACTGGGTTGAAAGATTCACAGGGAAGAGGAAATGCAGATCCGGATGTACGAGCCTCTGTGCCTTGATATCATTGGCCAGCAGGCATGAAGCGAGGTCCATGGCAAGCTGGACAGCGCCGTACGAAGCACGCTCGCTGAGCAGAAGGGCATGCGGCATCCTGCCTTCATCCACAAGCTTGTGTAAATGATCCCTTGCTTCCAATACTCCTGTAAGCTGAACAACAGTCATTGGCCCGTCCTATCTGAGGTTGAAATATTCTCTGATGAAGTCATCCTGCTTGAACAGGTTCTCTGTGTTCACATCCTTTGTAGTACCATCCATTATTATGGTAATGTTATTGCCGTTGTCAAGGAATTTCTTCACATAAGCCTCGAATTCAGCCTTGCTTATGCCGCTTAGAATATTCATGAAATCCGAATAGTAATCCTTGTTGTCAATGAACTTGTGTTCAAGAACCGTGAGCCAGAAAGAACGTTTCGCACATTGTGCCATAAATGCAGCCTTTGCGTTTGCCTTCAGGCTGTTGAATGCATCAATGTCCATTCTGCCCTGCGCAACTGAGGAAAGGATGCCTTGAATATGATCAACCCCGCTCTGAGCAAATGTACTGTCTGTTTCAAAGCCTACGCGCAGGCTCGCAATCTGCTCCGGGTATGAGCTCGCCCTGTAGTTTACATCAACGTTGGAAAGCATCCTCAGACTCTTGTCGCCATTGAGCTGGTTCTTGAGATATATCATTGACATGTATCCTATGATATAGTTCCTCAAGGACGATTCGGTGGCCAGGTTTCTGGTAATGCTCACAAAAGTCCTTGGAGAAATCATCTTGTACAGGAACCTGTAGTTTACATTGTTCTTGTTCACATAGTTAGGTATGACTATGCTTCCCTCCTGGTTGTCAGGATTCCCGGGGATTGCGCCTATACATCTGACTGCCTCGGCCTTGAGGGAATCGTAATTGAAATCACCGCAGAAGATGAAAGTCCAGTCGGCGGCGTTCGAGAAACGCCTGTTGATCTGTCCATAAAGATTTCCGTAATCCAGCCTTTCTATTGCCGCTGAATCAAGACTCTTCACGAAGTTCTTGTTGCTTACACAATAATAAGCCACCGTATCGCGGAAGGCATCCTCGGGACTCACGCTCTGAGTGTTTATTTCATAAATGTAAGCCTTCTTTACAGCATCGTATGCGGCCGGATCACTGCGCCTGCGCATCATGATCATATATATGGCTTCAAGCATCTTGAATGAATCGGATTTGTCCGCACGGCCGTGAATATATTCGTTCCGGGCATCTATGACTGTTGAGAATTCAATGTCGTTGTATGTAAACAACCTGTCAACAGTGGTGAACGGCATTTTATCCAGTCCGCCGATATATGAGGCCATATTGATGAAACGCTCCATATTTGGAGTCACTCCCTTCATAAGCGAATACCCGCCCTTGCTTATGGCTCTGACCTCTATTGTATCCATTGGCATGGCATTGTTCTTGAAAACCAGAGTTGCTCCATTTGACAGATGAACAATGTTGGCCTGCAAAGCATCGTCCCTGGTTTCATTTGTGATTGAACCGTGTTCACCCAATGTCAGAACAGGCCATGTCAGAACTTCAGCTCCGGCAACTGCAGATGCACTCAGAGCGGAAGAACTGTAAGATGAAAGAAGCCGCTCCTTTGACAATTGCATCATACCCCTTTTCTGTGGCACGAAACAACTTATAAGGGTATTGTCACTGGCATTGAGCGCTGTCATGGCATATTGGTTCACGCTTGATATGGAAGTTGAGTAAACCATTTCCTTGAGCATCTCAAACTTCATCTCCACGCTTGCCAAAGTATATCCGCCGAAGAAATGATTCCTGATTCTGTTGAAATAAAAGCTGTTCGGAAGATTGTTCCTGCCTCTGTAAATCGCTTCGACCTCCTTGAAATAAAGTTCTCTGTTCCTGTGGATTTCCTGCGAATTGAAACCATTCCTGACAATGTTCTCAACCTCAGCGCCCACGAATGAAACGGCTGAGTAAACGTATTCAGGCAATGTCTCGAAACTTATGCTGAATGCATCAAGATTTGCCATATCAAGGAAACAGCCTTTCTCAACCTTCAGATTCAGGATGGAAAAGTTCTTGCCCAGCAGACCGGTGTTCAAACGGTCTGAAAGTGAACGTTTCACCATTTCATCGAAATATTCCTGCAGATATGGAAGAGCCGTTCCTCTGTATTTCCTCAGAAGCGGCTTCTTGAGGAATGCAATGGTTACAAGAGTCCTGTTGTATTCCTTGTCAGATTGAATGCTCACCTTTACGCCCGAATAATCCTTTGGCGTGTAGTATTTCCTTTCCTTCCTTTCAATGGATTTAGGTATGGTTACAAACAATGACTTGATTTTTGACTCCATTAACTTGAGGTCAATGTCACCGGCTATGGCAATGCACTGGAATTCCGGACGGAACCAGTCATAATAGAATGAACGTACACTTTTTGAACTGTAATTGCCTATTGCCGCTGCCTGCTCCGGAGCAATGCTCTGGGAATAGTTGCACCTTGGATACAGTTCATTGAGCAGAGCATCGTTCAAACGTGCCTGGGCCGTATTTTCGTTTGAAAGCCTTGCTTTCAGGAACACACTTTCCTCCCTGATATCATCTTCGTCCAGATTGAGAGATCCAAGCCAGTTGTATAGAATGAGCAGGGTTGAATCCACCTGATTCTCGGATTTAGTAGGTATGTCCTTTATCGTATATTCAATCTGGTCCGTTCCTGTGAAAAACTCAACGTTCGAGGCAGGGACTCCTATGGAGCTGAGATACGCCTGAATCTTTGCATCGTCAAAATTCCTCGTACCTCTCATCGTAAGCATTTCAAGCAGCTTGAACATGCCTTTCTGACTCTTTCCCTCAAGACTGGTTCCAACTTTCTGCAGCACGCCAACATCTGCCTTCCCCTTCTGTGCATTATTCTTTATAAGAATGTAACTCAGGCCATTAGCTAATTTACCGGAGCATACTCTTGGATCGTCAGGAAGGTTCTTGGCATCCTTCACCTGAGCATTGGCAGTAATACCCGAGCATATGAGAAGCAATGCGAACACATGGAATATCGTAAAAAATGGATGTCTCATAATCAACAGATTTTTCTTAACCTGCAAATTTAAGAATAATAAACAAATCCTTTGCTATATCTAATATTTTGACTCGCAAAATAATTTGATTAATTTTGGCAGAATATTTGTGCAGAATATTTGTAAGGAAATTCAAGTAATAATAACACATAATAAATCAACTATCATGAAGATCAAAAAATTACTGTCAGCAGCATTAGTTGCACTTTTCGTGTTCAGTGGAGCACAGGCCCAGGATTTGAACGAGGCAACCGAATTGTATAACGGTGCTGTTACTGCATTGCAGGCAAAGGATTACAAGACATCTCTCACCAACATGCAGAAAGCAATGGAAATCGCTCAGGCAGCCGGAGATGAAGGAGCACAGATGGTTACAGACTGCAAGAATCTCATACCTACACTTATCATGCAGGTTGCAAAGCAGGAAATAGCAGCAGGTAATTTTGATGCAGCGCTTGCAAGTGCTCAGGATGCTTTGGCAAAGGCTACAGAGTACAACAATACAGAAGGTATCGAGGATGCGAAACAGCTCGTTCCACAGGTTTACACAGCACAGGGTCAGTCCCTTCTCAAGGCCGGTAATGCAGCCGGTGCTGTAGAGGCACTTTCAAAGGCTGTTGAAATAGCACCTGAGAACGGCGTTGCCAACCTCGTACTCGGACAGGCCAATATGAAAGTTGGCAAAGAGGCTGAGGCAGTGGCAGCATTCGAGAAAGCAGCTGCAAACGGACAGGAAAAGAACGCCAACAAACTTCTCCAGAACATCTACATCCAGAAAATGGTAGCCGCTTACAAAGGCAAGAAGAACGCAGACGCTGTTGAGGCAGCAGCAAAGGCTCTCAGCTATGGTGAAAATCCTAACGCTTACAAGATCGGCGGTATGGCTGCAGCATCAGCAGGCAAGAACGATCAGGCCATCGAGTGGTTGGAGAAAGCAAAGGCAGACGCTTCAGTTAACTACAACCTTGCCAAGGCTTACGAGGCAAAGGGCAACAACGCAAAGGCTTGCAGCTATTACAAACTCATTGTAGCCGACAAGAACTTCGGCCAGTACGCAGACGCCAAGGTAAAGGCTCTCTGCAAATAATCCGCAGGAAGTTATCTGAATGAATTCATAATGCACCCTGCCTGCAAACAAAGCAGGCGGGGTGTTTTTCAAGAAACATTTTCAAAAGACAATAATCCTCAGATGTTTTCAGTAGAAAGGCCCGGACAGAGATATCTTGAACTTCTTGCCCCTGCAAAGGACAAGGAAACCGGCATTGCGGCAATAAACTGCGGTGCCGACGCCGTGTATATTGCAGGCCCTTCATTCGGAGCACGTGCAGGTGCCGGCAACAGCATTGAGGATATAGCCGAGCTTTGCTCATACGCCCACAGGTTCGGTGTAAGGATCTATCTCACGCTCAACACCATAATATATGAAAACGAGCTGGAGAAGGCCCGTCATCTTGTTGAACAGGCTGCCGAAGCCGGTGTTGATGCAATCATTGTCCAGGATCTCTCCCTGCTGAAAATGGACATTCCGCCAATACCTCTGCACGCTTCAACGCAAACCAGAATCAGGAATGTGGAAGACGCCCTTCTCATGCAGAAACTGGGATTCGAGAGAATCATTCTTGAACGCAACCTCAGTCTTGAGCAGATGAAGGACATCTGTAATGCCGTTGACATTGAAGTAGAGGCCTTTGTGCACGGAGCAATCTGCGTAAGTTACAGCGGCAACTGTTATCTCAGCTGTGCACTCACAGGCCGCAGCGCCAACCGCGGCGAGTGCATCCAGGCCTGCCGCAACTACTACAACCTCATGGACAACAAGGGCAATGTACTGGTCAGGAACAAGCCCCTCCTATCGCTCAAGGACTACAGGCTTGATTCTCTTGTGCCTAAGATGGCCCGTAGCGGAATCTGCTCTTTCAAGATTGAAGGCCGGCTCAAGAACATTTCATACGTGAAGAACACCGTAAGCCACTACAATGCCATTCTGAACCGATTCATTGCCGAAAATCCAGGATATTGCAGAGCCTCCGCCCTGTCATTGATTCCACGCAGCAATCCAATATCCAATTCAGACCCTCTGGCGGCTACATTCAACAGGGGTTTCACGGAGCTTTTCATTAACGGCAGGCGCGGTAGCTGGCTCAGCGGCAACTCGGCAAAATACATAGGCCAGCACATTGGTTACGCCACAGGAGCCCTTGCCGCAGACAGATTCCTTTTCAGCCCCCTCTCCCCTGATATCAGCATTTTCAACGGCGATGGCCTGTATATGGAATTCCCTGACGGAAGCGGCGTTGGTATGCGAGCCAACAGCGTGAACGGTAATACAATAAGCTGCCGTTTTGCAGAAGGAAGCACACAGATGAACCTGCTGGGCAAGCTAAATAAACTATCGCTGCACAGAAAGAATAAGGAAACAAGGATAAAGGTTTTCAGGAACTACAACATTTCCTTTGAAAAGAAAATGGAAGGCATAGGGAACAGGCGGGAGATTCCAATTGAGCTGAAGGTGAGCGAGAGCTATATAAGCGTGATTTACAACGGATTGAAGGTTCTTGAGCATCAGATTGATTTCCCGTTCACAAAAGCTGAGAATCCGCAGAGGGCAATGAATGCACTTGCTGCCGGACTTGGAAAGAGTGCGGGCGACTTCTCATTCGGAGTCAGTTCAATTGAAGGGGAGATATCCTTTTACCCGCAATCGGTTATAAATCAGGCCAGAAGGGACATTGCTCAGAAACTCGCCTTGCATTTCAAGGAGAGGTACGAACTTGCAAGGAAAGAATCGTTCGAGAATTTCAGGGAAAAAAGAGCGTTGCTCAGGCCAGAGCTTTCCGGCAATGTGGTTTGTGACTACAGGGCCAACATTGCCAATCATCTGGCCAGAGAAGTGTATCAGGACCTTGGATGCAAGGATATCGAAGCTGCATTCGAGCTCTCCTTTATGAACAGAAATGCAATGAACGATGCCGAACTCATGCGTTGCAAATACTGTATCAGATACGAACTTGGCGCCTGCCTCCAAGGAAAAGACTCAGGTGCAGCGAACAAGGAAACATTTCAGCTTTCTCCACAGGCCAAGCTGCTCCTTGAGAATGAAGGACGGTTGTTCGTCCTGCATTTTGACTGCGCCAGGTGTGAGATGGTAATAATGAAACACATTCTATCCATATTCCTGCTGGCTCTCTGCTGCTCCGCCTGCGGGGTGATGGGATAGATTAACTGGGATCCGCCGCAAATGCAGCAGGCGGCTGCCACAAGCAAGAAGAAGCCGTAACTAAACGGTCATTATCTCCTTTTCCTTGGCAGCGATGATTTCATCAATCTTCTTGTTGAAAGCATCAGTCTCCTTCTGAATCTGAGCCTCTGCATCCTTGCAGATATCCTCAGGCAGGCCGTCCTTCTGGAATTTCTTGTGAGCATCAACAACCTCTCTGCGGGCGTTGCGTACGCTAACCTTTGCGTTCTCACCTGCTGTGCGGGCCTGCTTTACAAGATCCTTGCGCCTTTCCTCTGTCAATGGTGGAATGTTGATACGGATGTTCTCGCCGTTGTTCTGAGGTGTATAACCTATGTTCGCAGCAAGAATTGCCTTCTCAATAAGAGGAATCATTTTCTTCTCCCAAGGCATGATGATCATTGTTCTTGCGTCTGGGCTGGTAACGCTGGCAACATTTGGAATTGGAGTAGGTGATCCATAGTAATCAACCATCACCTGCTGGAAAATAGCCGGATTTGGTTTGCCCGCACGGTATGTCTTGAGGTCATCCTCAAGATGGGAGATAGCCTTTGACATCTTTTCCTTTGCGGAAGCAATGTTCTGTTTTGAAACGCTGATATCCATAGTTGTATATTTTTATGATGATTTCTTCAGTAACAGTATTGTTATTTTACAGTGGTTCCTATCTCCTCGCCCGCAAGAAGTCTTGTAAGGTTGCCAGGGGTGTCCATATCGAACACAACTATCGGACACTTGTTCTCCTTGCAAAGCGTGAAAGCTGTAAGATCCATTATCTTGAGACTGCGCTTGTACACTTCATCAAACGAAATGGTGGTGAATTTAGTTGCTGTAGGGTCCTTTTCAGGATCCGCTGTATAAACTCCATCAACACGGGTGCCTTTGAAGAGAGCGTCAGCCTCAATCTCACAGGCCCTGAGTGCGCTTGCGGAATCGGTTGTGAAGAACGGATTACCGGTGCCGCCCGCTATGATTGCCACACCACCTTTCTCCATAAGATCCAATGCCTTCTCCTTGGCGTAATACCTTGCAACCGGCTCCATTGGA
The DNA here is from genome assembly GCF_056211015.1 of Candidatus Egerieousia sp. Classification (NCBI taxonomy): domain Bacteria; kingdom Pseudomonadati; phylum Bacteroidota; class Bacteroidia; order Bacteroidales; genus Candidatus Egerieousia; species Candidatus Egerieousia sp. The sequence goes on along the minus strand of NZ_JBAELF010000082.1, from coordinate 17,614 downwards.
AGTGATGTGTACACCTCTGTTTCAACACCTTCATCCTTGATGAACATTGCCAGACCAAGGCTGTTTATCACTGTTGCCAGCATGCCCATCTGGTCTCCCTTCACGCGGCTGAATCCCTTGCTCAGGCCCTGGACTCCCCTGAAGATATTGCCTCCGCCGATTACTATTCCAATCTGTACTCCGCTCTTTGCGGCAGCGGCTATTTCCTTGGCATATTGAGTCATTCTCACATTGTCCAGGCCTTTGCCGGAATCACCCCCAAGGCTCTCTCCGCTAAGTTTCAATAATATCCTTTTGTACTTCATATTCCCATTTTTATTAAACAAAAGTAGCCAAAGATTATGATAATTGCAACTAAGAGATTATCTTTGCTAAAATTGTGTAAAAAGTATTTTGCACGCAAAGCGGATAATAATTAAAAAATCAATAATAGAATATGGCAAATATTTTTAAATCTTCCATTGGAAAGAAACTCATCATGAGTGTGAGCGGTTTGTTCCTCATCCTGTTCCTGTTTGTTCATGCATTCGTAAACTCCCTTTCACTTATCAGTGACGAAGCTTTCAATGCAGGTTGTGAATTCATGGCCCTCCCTGTAGTAACAGTCATTGTTCCCGTTCTGGCCTTCGGCTTCCTGATTCACATCATTTATGCTCTTGTACTTTCATACGGCAACCTCAAAGCCCGCGGATCACAGCGTTACGCAGTTGCCAACAAGGCAAAGACAGATGACTGGGCAGCAAAGAACATGCTCGTTCTCGGAGTTATTATTCTCCTTGGAATAGCTCTCCATCTTACAGATTTCTGGGCAAAGATGCAGCTCGCAGACTGGAAAGGCGGTTTCGTTCCTGCAGGCGCATATGTTATGCACGTAACATTCAAATCAATCTGGATAACCATTCTCTACATTGTATGGTTCGTATTCCTCTGGTTGCACCTCAACCACGGTTTCTGGAGCGCAATCCACACAATCGGCTGGAATAACGATATCTGGATGAAACGTTGGAAAGCAATAGGTCTGGTAGTTTCTACAATCCTTGTTATTGTATTCATAGCAGTTGCTATCAACGCTCACATTGCAGCCAACGCACCGCTGGCATAAGTTTGCAATCCACCCTGCAGATTCAGGGCTCATAAAAATATGCGGAAGGTTTCTCATTTTGCAGAAACCTTCCGCTTTTTTGCGCTCACAGAGTTGCGAATAGCAGCAAGTTCGGTATAGCCCGGGAGCGCCTGGAACAGGCAGGGCTTGGGGCAGAGCCCCAATGAAAATCAATACCCCAAAGCTGCCTCAAACTGCTGCATCACCTCATAACGGTCCCAATCAGCGCGGTTTGAGAAGATGAGGACAAGAGCATTTGACTCAGGATAGCGTGCGGCAAGAATCTTGAAACCACCATTGTCACCGGTATGGTAAATCACAAGATTGCTTGTATCTGTCTTTGGCTCTATGAACCAACCGTAACCATACCAGGTATTCTCCCTGTTCTGATAGTCACTGTACTCGCTGCCTGTAATCAAGGTCTTTGGAGACTGCGCAAGCTCCCTTGTTTCGGCCTTCATAACGGTATTGGCTCTCAACGCTCTCTCCCAATTTGCGAACTCGTGGGTTGAAGTGTATATGCCGCCATCAGGACGTGTGGCAAAGAATGTCTCCTCGCCATAATCAAGCTCGTACCAGTTCTTTGGCTCGTTTGTCCTGGCTGCTGTTGCTGTCCTTTCCTCAGGCATGTTCTCAACATCCTCGTACTCATAACCGTGGGCCATGTTCGGAATCTGTGACTCTATCTCAGGTCTGAAATACAGAGCGTGCTCCATTCCTGCAGGACGGAAAATATGCTCGGCAACATACTCCTCGAAAGGCTGGCCTGAAACTCTTTCAATAAGGTTTCCGCAAAGCACGAAAGTAGGGTTCATGTATTCATACTGTGTACCAGGCTGGAAATTGAGAGTTTCAAGGAGAGGGAAATATGCTATCGCCAGTGAATCATCACCTAAAATCCTCTGTTCTCTGGTGAGATTGAGGAGCTTGGAACGGCTGTCAGGAATTCCGGAACTGTGAGCAAGAAGATGCTTGATCTTTATCTCCTTCCAAATAGGATTGGTGTATTCAGGGTAGTATGCTGTCACTGAGTCCTCGAGTGAAAGCTTGCCCTCCTCCATAAGCTGGAGAACTGCAGTTGCAGTGAACTGTTTGGAAACGGATGCAATGTTGAAGAAGGTGTTTCCATCAATAGGAGCCTTGGTGTTGATATCCGCTATACCATAGCCTTTGTCAAAGATAATGCTGTCGTCCTGCATGATGAGAACGGCTGCTCCCGGCTCATTGGCAGGGAAAAGTTCGGTACATATCTGATCTATTTTCTGAAGAGCCTCCGTCTGAGGATTCTGAGATTCCTGAGAACATGCTGTTAACATAAGCAACGCTGTTACAACTGAAAGTGTTTTTTTCATATTTGAAGTTAATTTTTCTTGAATACGGCTTTGCCGTTGCACCATACTTCCTTTATGGCATCTTTCTGCGCGGCATAAACCCAGTTTGAAATAAGATTATGACAAGGCTTCATTGCAATGTTGTCCAGATCGAGCAGAACGAAATCGGCCACCTTCCCGCAAGCAATCTCACCTCCGTTTATTCCCAGCGCCCTGGCGCCGTTCACGGTGGCCATGCGGAATATGTCCTTTGCAGGAAGCAGTTCAGGGTTTCCACCATTCCTCAAGCTTCCATCTTCTGCAGCGCTCACACATTTTGCAAGGAATGATGCGAACTTCATCTCCTCCCTCATGTCAAGGTTGTTGTTGGATGAAACTCCGTCGGTTCCCAAAGTTATGTTCACACCGCTGGCAATTGCCAGTTCGTATGGAAAACGTCCGCTGCCCAGCTTCATGTTCGAGCAAGGGCAATGGCTTACACTCACGCCTCTTTCTGCAAGAATGTCCCATTCCTCCCTGTTTACATATACGCAATGCGCCGCTATTACATCGGGACCGAGGAAACCTATCCTGTCCAGATATTTCACAGGAGTAAGGCCCTTGAGTTTCAAGCAGTCATCAACCTCTGACTGCGTTTCGCTCAAATGAATATGTATTTTCAATCCATTCTCTCGGGCGAATCTGGAACAATTGACAAGCCTTTCCTCACCAACCGTATAAATGGCATGAGGAGCTATTATGAGCTGAATCAGACCACCTGTAGGATCGTTCCAGTTCCTTACGAACTCCTGTTTTGCCTGAGTCTGGGCAAGGGTGTGGTTATCCATCACTGTAATACCCAATGTTGAACGGATACCGTATTTCTTTACGGCCTTTACCGTGCGCTCTATTTCAAAATACATGTCGTTGAACGCAGTGGTACCCGTGGAAATCATCTCCTGAACGGCATCGTAACTGGCATTTTCAATGTCATCGGCTGTCATTTTCGCCTCAAAAGGCCATATCCAGTCGTTGAGCCAGGTATGAAGGTCCATATCGTCTCCATATCCCCTCATCTGAATCATGGCCGCATGGGTATGCGTATTATAGAATGAAGGCAAGATTGCAACAACCGGCTTGTTCTTGCACTGCGATGGTACAATACCACTAATAATGCCCCCGCTTATTTCAATATCCACCCCCTTGCCGTCAAGCAATACATTTTTCAATATTGTTTCTTCCTTCATACAGTTTTTTTTGTAAAAAAGGGCAGCCCTTTCAGGGTTGCCCTTCTCTATTAATAAGATTCAATTATCTAACTTTTGCAAACTCTATATCCTTTGCGCTTCTTGCAGCAAGCTCCGCATTTTTTGAAGCCTTTGCAATCTCAGCTTTTGCAGCTGAAGCGTTGCCCTGACGAGCAGCAATGATAGCACGGATATAAGACTGTTTTGCGCAATCCTTTGTTGCAACTGCGGAAGCTGCATTGAGATTGTTAACAAGAACGTTTGCCAGAGCCTCTGCGCAACCGCCCTGACCCTTAAGGTTGGCAGCAGCCTCTGAATATTTACCATTCATTATATCAACAACACCCTGATTGTATTTTGCCTCAGGAATATTGCTGTTTACAAGATAATCTGCAGCTGCCTTGTAATCTTTCTCCCTGATTGCTATTACAGCCATGTTGTTGTAATATGCATCGTACTTGTCTGAAACATTTCTCAAAGCATCTTTTGCCTCCTTGAGCTTGCCTTCATTGATATATGTAGCGGCAAGACCGTTCCAAGCGCGTGAGCTGTTGAACTTCTTTGCAGCTTTCTCATAAATGGCAATCTTTGCATCATTGCCTTCAACTATTGTAGCTGTGTAAAGAAGAGACTCCTCATCAAGGTCTTCTGCATTGCTATTGATCATATCTTTCAACTCCTTGTCTGTCCAGTTCTTGTACTCAACGTTTGCAATGAATCTTGATCTTCTCAACTGAGGAAGAACGGTCTTTGCAAGGTCATCGAATATAGCTGACATGTTCCTGATCTCACGCTCTCTTACGCTTGACTCTGAATACATTGAAAGAACTCTGAGAATGAGGTCCTTGTTGTGTATGTCTGAGTTCTCAACCATTGACTTGAAACCTTCCCAGTCCTCACCTGCAGCTGTTACATTAACAGGAGCGTCTGATTTCGCTTTCTTGTTTATGGTCCTGTCGAATGCTGTCTTTGCAGTGTTGCTTCTCTTGTCGGCAAGCTTGTCGTTCAAAGCTTCTTTTCCATCCGGTGAAGCATATGCGATGATATCGTGCGATGTGATAACTGACCTTTCATCACTCTTTATGTCCTGAAGGAACTGCTCAAGTTCCTTAACCTGCTCTGACTTGAGTTCTTTAGGACGAACATTCCACTGGTTGATAAGATAAAGAATCTGAGCCTCCTTTGTGTAGTTGATAACTTTCTGATAATTGTTAGGATCAACTACAGCAGTTCCTGCGTGCCCGCCAAGCTCAACGAGCATATATGTGCAGTTTGTACCGTCTGCAATTTTTCTTGGCTCAGGATATACGAAGCTCTTTGTGCGAGTACTATTGTAAACGGTTGCTCTAAGCTCAAGAACAGCCTTCTCAACACCGGGCACATAGTCAAATGTTGCAGCACCTGTAACTGTACCGCCGTTTGCGTATGAAACTACTTGATTGTTCTCATATACTTTCTCACCCTGGATAGTCAGAACCTTACCCTTGATCTCACCACCTTCGTAAACCAATACCGGGGTTACCTCGAGAAGCGCTTTCTTGATGAAATATTTCTCAGGGAAGGTAAGAGTGTAAGCTGCATTGATCTTGCCTGCTACGCACTCAAGAACCTCAGGATTGCAGCTGGTCTGAACCATAGCTGCTTTCTCAGCCATCTTTTTAGGGTTTGAGCAGGACATGACTGCCAAACCGATAAGCAGAAGGCTAACTGATTTGAATAAATTCTTTCTCATTGTTTTTTTGTTTTTAAAATTATTGATACTTGTTTTGCTTTATTTCATTGCGTTTATTTTTTCCAGATCCTCCGGTGTATCCACCGCATAAGTCTCGAACTCCGTAAGGGCAACCTTTATTTTCAGCCCTGTCTCCAGCCACCTGAGCTGCTCCAGTTTTTCTGTCTTCTCCAGATAGCTCTGCTCCATGGCGCATACCTGCCTGAGTGTTTCCTTCCTGTAACCGTACAGACCTATGTGCCTGTAATAAGTATGTGAAGCTACATAATCATCACTCAGCTCAACTCCCCTTGGATGAGGTATGACAGAGCGGCTGAAGTAGAGAGCATTCCAGTTGCTGTCAACAACCACCTTGGGAGCATTGGCATTCTCAAGTTCCTCAACCGTGCTTATTCTCTTTACCAAGGTGGCCAGCTGTACAGAAGATGATTCTTCACCATCTTCAGTGAAAAAACAGGATTTCAGCTGTTCCAGCTGCTCTGGCCGGATATATGGCTCGTCACCCTGAACATTCACTATGATATCGAACTTCTCCCCTGTTGCAGCCTCGAACTTGTCCGCAGCCTCAAGAACCCTGTCTGTTCCGCTGTTGTGCGCGCTGCTGGTCATGACCGCATTGCCGCCGCGCTCTTTCACACAGTTGTAAATGCGCTCATCGTCAGTGGCAACGCAAAGATTTTCAAAAGCCCTGGATGTCTGCTCATACACCCTCCATATCATAGGCACACCTTTCACCATAGCAAGAGGTTTGCCCGGGAAACGGGTAGAGGCATATCTGGCGGGTATGACGGCCAAAAATTTCATTGGGCTATAAAAAACCTATTATACAACAATACGCAAAATTACTAAAAAAATATTAAAATCAAATTAGTTTAATTATTTTTGCGAATATGGAATTACAAGAAATAAAACAAAGGTTTGACATTGTTGGCGATGACCCCGGACTTAACGATGCCATAGACACCGCAAAGCAGGTGGCCAGGACCGACCTGTCTGTTCTGGTAACAGGTGAAAGCGGTGTGGGAAAGGAAGTCATACCTCAAATAATACATCAGTACAGTGCCAGAAAACATAACCCTTATATAGCCATAAACTGCGGCTCAATACCTGAGGGAACCGTTGACTCCGAACTGTTTGGACACGAAAAAGGTGCGTTCACAGGAGCTGTTGAAACCAAGAAGGGATATTTCGAGTATGCAGACGGAGGGACCATATTCCTTGATGAGGTTGCTGAACTGCCCGTTTCCACCCAGGTAAGGCTACTGCGCGTCCTTCAAAGCGGTGAATTCTACAAGGTTGGTTCTGCCAAAGTCCAGAAGACAAATGTCAGGGTCGTGGCAGCTACTAACGTCAACCTAGAAAAGGCTATCGAAGATGGCAGATTCAGAGGAGATCTCTATTACAGAATCAATACCGTTCCCATACGCATACCTGCATTGAGGGAGAGGAAAGGAGATATATATCTGCTTTTCAGGAAGTTTGCCGCAGACTTTGCGGAAAGATACAGGATGCCTGTAATCAAGCTCAGCCACGATGCCCAAGTCCTGATAAGCGAGTATCCCTGGCCAGGAAACATAAGGCAGCTCATGAGCGTGGTACAGAGAATCTCCGCATTGGAGCAGACAAGGGAGATATCCGCAAATATTGTCAGGAAATACTTGCCTGCACAGAGCATATCGAATGAGAACCTGCCTGCACTGGCAAGCAGGGACGAGGATATGCTCAGCAACAGCAAACTGCTTCTGCATATGATAATGTCACTCAAGAAAGAACTGGCTTCACTGAAGGAAAGGGTTGATATCATGTCATCGGGACAGAACACTGCCACCATTGAGGCTGGCAGATTCAATGATTTTGAAATGGTTGATGACATTGTGAGCGATTCCTTTGATGAAACACCTGCTCAGGACAACATAATGTCTGGAGAGATTGCAGGAGAGAGTTTTGACAATCCGGAAAATGAAATTTCCGAGAAAGGGGACAGCTTCTCAATCAAGGACAAAAATGATGAAATGATACGTGCATGCCTGCTCAAGCATAATGGCAACCGAAAAAAGGCCGCTGTTGAACTGGGCATTTCAGAACGCACACTATATAGAAAAATAGACCAGCTCGGGCTGGAAGGCAAAAAGAAGAAACGCAAATGAAACAACTGATTGCAATACTGCTCATTACACTGGCTTCCTTCCTTGCAGGAAGCTGCGGAATATATTCGTTCTCGGGAACATCCATCCAGCCTGATGTTCAAAGCATTACCGTTAACACCATAGAGAACAGGGCAATGAAGGTGAACCCTTCATTGAGCAATACAATGACAAACGCCCTTATGGACAAATACCGCAGGCTCACGAAACTGGAAATGACCAATATGGACGGTGACCTTGAGGTAAGCGGCAGCATCATGAGCTATGATGTTGCCCCCATGGCTGTTACAAGCGCTGAGGTTGCGGCACAGAACAGACTCACAATCACAGTGAAGATCACTTTCGTGAACAGAAAGCACGAGGAGGACAATTTTGAGAAGAATTTCGCCGCCTTTGCAGATTATGACTCCAATCAGTCACTGGATTCAGTGGAAGCCTCGCTTTGTGATGAAATAGTGGAGAAATTGGTTGAGGATATCTTCAACGCAACCGTAGCCAACTGGTAGAGTATGGAAATTTCCGGAAACATAGACAACCTGTCGGCCAAGCAGCTTGAGCTTGTCATTGAGAGATACCCTTGGTTCTCGTATGCAAGGGGCGTGCTTCTTGGCAAACTAGCTTCCGCAGACCTCACAGAAGCGGAAAATGAATTGAGAAAATGCTCCGCATTCATACAGGACAGAAAGAAACTTCACAAGGAATTCTCTGAGTCAGTGACAAGGACTATCTCCACGGGGGAACTGGAAACGGATATCAGATACATTGCCACGTCGAGCGAATATTTCACGGCACAGGAAGTGACCGGCGCTTCGGATATGCTGAGCAGCTGTCTGCTGCGCGGACGCCCCTGCGAAACATCTGAAAAACAGCCGGAAGAGGTGTTCGTTACAGAAACTCTGGCAAAAATCTACGAAGATCAGGAATATTACGATCAGGCATTGGACATTTACTCCAAACTAATTTTGCTATATCCCAAAAAAAGTGCTTACTTTGCAGACTGCGTTGAAAAGCTCCAGCTGAAGCGCAATAATTCAAACAACCAACCAACGAAATAAAAAACAAATAATATGTATTCATTCCTATCTATTGTGATTGTAATTGCAAGTATTCTTCTTACAATCGTGGTTCTCATTCAAAATTCAAAAGGCGGCGGACTTGCGGCCAACTTTGCCAGCGGATATCAGACCTTTGGTGTAAGGCAGACAGCTGACATCCTTGAAAAATTAACCTGGGGCTTTGCAATTGCAATCATGGTACTTTGCATTTTCATTACAATGTTCATAGGAAAGAACAAGAATGAGGCTTCACTTATGGAACAGACTCAGATTGAAACTCCAATGCAATCCCAGCCACAGTTCCCTCAGAACACAGTGAATGCTACTGAAACAACACCGGAGGCAGCAACTGAAACCGTACCGGAAACAAGCAACGCTCAGTAACAATCCATTATGATACCATAAAAAAGAGGTTTTCACCTCTTTTTTTTAATTTTTAGTTCTATGTATTGCAAGGTATTAAAATATTTATATATCTTTGCATTGTCAAAGTACCACAACATAGTAAGGTACTTGAACAATGTGTTTATATATTAATTGTAGGTTTTATGAAAAAGGTTATCAATGTTGGAATAGGCGGCAGAAGCTTTGTAATTGAAGATGACGCTTACAGAAAGCTCAGGCGTTATCTCGATGCATTCCAGGGCAGCGGAAGCAACGCACAGGATGCGGAAGTGATGAATGATCTGGAAGAAAGGATTGCTGAACTTTTCTCAATGAAAAGGAGCCAGTACAAGGATGTCATTGACATTGAAATGGTGAATCAGGTCATTGCCCAGATGGGAATGCCCGATGGAGAACAGTTTGACGATTCCTTTGAGAGCAATGTACGCAGAGGCGCAAACCGCGTGGCGGACGGCATCAACAATGCTGTGAACGGACTTACCGGCAATACTGAAAGAAGACTCTTCCGCAAACCCAACAGTGGTGGAATAGGCGGAGTGTGCAGCGGACTGGCGGTCTATTTCAACATTGACACAACCGTTGTGAGAGTTATTTTCATCCTGCTCTTTGTATTCGGATGCAGCGGAATACTCATATATGCCATACTCTGGATTGCCGTGCCAAAAGCAAGAACTGCAATAGATATGTGCCAGATGTACGGCCTTCCAATAACTCCAGAGAACATAGAGAAATTCAAGAACAAACTTTAAACATACGGTACCATGGAAAACGGAATCAACTCTGAAAACATAAAATCGCAGATGCGCAAAGGCTTCCTTGAATACTGTATCCTGTCAATACTCAGGAATCAGGACGCATACGCATCCTCTATCATAAACGTTCTCAAGGACGCAAAGATGATAGTGGTTGAAGGCACCCTCTACCCTCTTCTCACAAGGCAGAAGAATCAGGGACTTCTCACCTACCGATGGGAGGAAAGCCCTCAGGGCCCACCAAGAAAGTATTACTCACTCACTGAAAAAGGAAAGGCAACGCTCGAGGAGATGGACAGCTCATGGAACGAGCTATGTGAGAGCATTGACATCATTAAAGGATTAAAAAACAACTGATCATGAACGAAGTTCTTAACGTAAGCATAGCAAAAGTATCCTTTACCATAACAAAGGAAGCTCACAGAATTCTTGAAGACTATCTTTCAGAACTCAAGGCATTCTACAACAAGGACAGTCAGGGCCAGGAAGAGGAGATACTGGCCGACATTGAAGAGCGCATTGTTGAACTCCTTTATGAAAGAGGAAGGAAAGGCGGAATAGTCACTGAAGAGGACATAAGGGACATAATAGGCATTCTCGGCCGCCCGAAGGACTTTGAAGCATCATCTGACAGCTCATCTGAACAGGCTCCTTCAGACTCTTCATCATCCTCCACCGGCGATAGTGAACCAACTGTAAAGAAACGCCTCTACAGGGATATGAGCCGCAAGATCATAGGAGGAGTATGCAGCGGACTGAGCAACTATCTCAATATGGATGTTGCCATTATCAGAATCATATTTGTAACCATGTTCGCCATGCCTGTCCTGTTCAAGGTTTTTGACATTGACATATTCAACCTGTTCCATTTCCTGAGAAGGGCTACCTGGATCATCTATGTGATTCTCTGGATTGCCATGCCGGCAGCAAAAACAGTTGAACAGAGATGTTCCATGATGGGGTACAATGAAGGAGTTGACGACATAAAAAGAATGCGCAGAAGCAAAAACGCTTCAAACCCTGTGAATGAGGGAAGAGGTCATATAATAGGCAGTATTTTCAAAGTTGGCATTGGAATAATTCTCATGATAACAGGTATCTCCCTGCTCATTGGCTTCTTTGTATCGTGCGTTGCGTTCTCAATTGAGAAACAAGGACTGTTCGACATCCTTTCAATATGGCAGTCACTTGATTACATTGATTTCGGAATAAAGCACGCTCTCATTGCCAAGATATTTGCCATAGCAGCCTGGGTACTCCCTGCTATCGGCATTCTGTACGGAGGAGTCATGCTCACATTCTCGCTCAAGACACCGAAATGGAGACCGGGACTTATTATTTTCCTTCTTTCAATGGCGGCCATTGTCGGTGCAACAGGATTCGCCGTAAAAGCGGCTGTAGTATGCAGTGCGGATGATGAAATGAAGGAAGTGGCTGACCTCAACATATATGGTTCGGACACTCTGTATGTTCAGCTTACAGATGCTTTTCCAGGTTCAGACCCTAAAGTCCGGTGGACAGAGAATGAACGCAGGCTCGATGTCACTGCCATGGGCATAAATGCCGCCGACGGAGAAAAAACAATTGCAAAATATCCGCTTATAAGAATCAAAAGGATAAAACCTGAAATGCAGGACAGCAGCTCAACGAACACCAATACGGTAACTTACAAGCCTTATCTGAAATGCAGCTGGGACGAGCACCCGAACCTCCTGTTCACCAATGATATTGCAAACTGTTACAAGACATTCAAGGGCTCGGATTTCTATTCTCTCAACGATTCGCTCCTTACTGTAAAGCCGCTTAGGATTACAAAGGACAATAAGTATTGCCTCACAGATCCAAGTATCACTCTTTACGTAGGAAACACAACAACGGTGGTTCTTGTAAACAGAAATGATTTCGGCAGCCACGCCAGCGAGGACCACTGTTTCGGCAAACTTTCCAAAGTTCAGGACAATGACGATGAATATTGCAATGGAGTTTCGGTTGATGTCTCAGATGATAAAAATGAAAATGTTCACGTAAGCATAACGCCGCTTGGCATAAAGGTTGATGTGAACGAGGAAACAAAAACAGAGTGAATATGATTGAATGCATTGATATAAACAAATGGTACGGTGATCTTCACGTGCTCAAGGATGTGAACTTCACTTCAAAGGATGCTGAGATAGTAAGCATAGTGGGCGCCAGCGGAGCCGGCAAATCAACACTGCTCCAGATAATGGGCACTCTGCTCAAGCCTGAAAGCGGAAAGGTACTGATAGACGGAGTTGACGTGAACGCACTTGGAAACAGGGAGCTGGGAATACTGCGCAACAGCAGGATAGGATTCGTGTTCCAGTTCCACCACCTGCTTCCTGAATTCACAGCTGTTGAGAACATAATGATACCGGCCCTGATTGCAGGCAAGGAAAAGACTTCAATCATCAAGGAAAAAGCGCTTGCTCTGCTCAAGGAAGTAGGACTGGAGGAAAGGGCGGAACACAAACCATCGCAGTTGAGTGGCGGTGAATGCCAGAGAGTTGCAATTGCAAGAGCAATAATCAACAACCCATCCGTAATATTCGCCGACGAACCTTCCGGCAATCTCGACAGCCACACCAAGCAGGACATTCACCAATTGTTCTTCTCACTGAGAGAAAAGCACGGACAAACCATTATTATTGTTACACACGACAATTCCCTTGCCACAATGGCGGACCGTATGGTAACAATGCAGGACGGAATCATACTATAGGAATAATGCCAGATACCAGGTTATTCAGATTACAAAAATTTTCCCTCACCCAGGAGCACAGCGCGCTGAAAATAGGAACTGACGCAGTGCTTCTGGGTTGTTCCGTTAACATGCCGGAATATGAAAAACCACTGGCAGACAGCATTCCTGCAAGTACCAATAAACAGCATTCTGAAGAGCAGAACAAGCGCATCACGAATAGAATCAGCATATTGGATGTTGGCACAGGCAACGGAATCATATTGCTGATGCTTGCCCAGAAAGCCATTGAAGCAGGCTTCTCTGAAATTGAACTCACAGGCATTGACATTGATTCAGGCTCCATTTCCGATGCCCGCACCAATGCAGAACACTTTGCAAAGTCCTTCGGATTTTCAGAACAATATTCTTCCACCGGCGATGGTTCCAATGATTTATCCTACATCAAGCCTGAAGCAAGACTGGACATTCATTTGAACTGCATATCATTGCAGGAATACGCCACCACATCCCAAATGCAGTACGATCTGATTGTAAGCAACCCGCCATTCTTCATAAACTCCCTCAAGAGCGCAAGCAATGAAGCAAAGATTGCCAAACATAATGATACTCTGCCACAGAAACACCTTGCCGCAGGTGTCAGGAAACTTCTTGCCCCCAACGGCAGTTTCCACCTTATACTTCCGCCAAACGAAGCGCAATGCTTCATGAAGCTCTGCTGCTCCGGACAAAATGTATCGAATAAAGAATGCTCAGCGGTGAATGGGAACTTGACAATCAAAAGCATTACCGCATTCAAAACCACCGCCGCCAAGCCTGCAAAACGCTGGGTGCTCAGTTTCATCAAATGCGGCAATCAGCAGAAACTCAGCAAATCTGTTTCAGAAAGAGAAGATGCAACGGGAGGAAATGAATGCACTATCGCAGTAGAAAATAATGAAAATGAGATGGTTCCAGTGAGGGAAATGGTAATGATGCGTTCCAATGAGGAGGGGAAGGGGCCCGCTGCAACCAGTTCAAAAAAAGAGGCATTCACCAAAGAATATCTCTCATTTGTCAAGGATTTCCTGCTGTACTTGTTTCAATTCCAGATTCTGGTCCTGTGCAGCACCTTCTCGTATCTTGTTTCCTGGTCAAGCATTCAAGCAATATAACACCTGTCTTTGTTGGATATATTGTGTTATCAAATATATTATACAGAATATTTTGTTTGCAACTAATATTTAGTTACATTTGTGGCCGATATGGGAACTAAATTATTGGCGATATATGGTTTTGAGCGGTCAAATAAAGGAAAGACATCCGGTTCAAGAGTCGTTTTCAAGAACCAATCCGGGACACCGATTATGTTGCACAAACCACATTCTGGCAATATCGTCAAAACTTATGCTCTCAGACAAATAATGGATGAATTGAAAAACAAGGAGTTGATATGAACACTTTAAGTTACAAAGGTTTTATGGGGACAGTCAATTTTTCTGAAAAGGACAGTGTGTTTTTCGGGAAGATTGAAGGAATTGACGGTCTGGTCAATTTTGAAGGCGAAAGTGTCACCGAACTGAAAGAGGCTTTTCATGAGGCTGTAGAAGATTATATTGCTTATTGCACGGAAGAAGGTCTACCGCTTCATAAAAGTTACAGTGGGAATCTGAATATCCGGATTAATCCTGAGACACATAGCCGTCTGGCTTTATACGCAAAACAAAAAGGGGTTTCTCTGAATTCATTGATCAGCACCTCCCTTGATCAGGCAGCTCTCGCTCTGTAAAACTCGCAGCAAGACTTAAGCTTTTACGCCTTCTAACCAATCACGTTTCTTTCGCGCATTGGCGGTGTAGCAGGTCATCAAAACCCTTATATCGGGGCGGTCTGCCCGCTAAACAGGTTCAAAAATGACGCATTTAAGAGAGTGGCAGCGGTATCAGATTGCTGCAAAACTGGAGGCCGGGTGCACGAAGAAGGAGATAGCCGAGTATCTTCACGTCCATCCGTCAACCATCACCTGTTCTCATACAACCGTGAGACTCACAACATCACCGAGAAGATAACCAGTCTTGTGCAAAAGACCTACACCTTCGAAGAGTTCAACGACATCGCCGCCGCCTGCGGCTGGATGGGGGAATTCAAGCCGTATGAATTTTAGGAGACATTCTGTTATTTTTGGCGGAATCGTAATAAATAATTATATTTATCGCCAAAAATAGCCAAATATGAAATTGATAGGTAGAGCATTTGAATGCCAAGAGCTTACAAGATTGGAAAATAGTGGAAATCCTGAATTCGTTGCTGTATACGGACGCAGGCGAGTAGGAAAAACATTCCTAATAAAGGAATATTTCAACTATTCATTCACTTTTTACACATCTGGATTGGCACGCGGATGTCTGAAAGACCAACTTAACAATTTCTGGAAGAGCCTTCTTGAGTATGGTCTTCCAAAAGACACCAAATGCCCGGCAAATTGGTTTGACGCATTTGATTTATTGAAAATCGTTGTCAAAAAATCAAAAAAATCCCGCAAAGTAATCTTTATTGATGAGATGCCTTGGATGGATACGCAAAAGTCGAAATTTGTATCTGCACTGGATAGGTTTTGGAATAGGTGGGCTTCCGAACATTCTGACATAATGTTGATAGTGTGTGGGTCGGCCGCATCATGGATGGTAAAGAACATTATCAAAAACAGGGGCGGTCTTCACAACAGAATTACTTCCAAGATAAGACTCTCTCCTTTCACACTTGCAGAAACCAATGATTTTCTGAAATCAAACAAAATACATTGGTCCCCGAAAGTTGTAGCAGAAACATATATGATATTAGGAGGAATCCCTTATTACCTATCACTTCTTGACAAGAATCGCAGCCTTTACCAGAATATAGATGATTTCTTTTTCAGAGAGAATGCTAAACTTGAGGGAGAATTTGATGAATTATACTCTTCCCTTTTCAAGAAATCGTCAGAGTATGTAAAAATTATAGAATTGCTTGGAAACAAGAAGTCCGGTCATACCCGACAAGAAATTGTCGATGGGTTAAAATGCAAAGATGGAGGAAGTCTGACGCGGAAACTTGAAGAATTGGAGTATTGCGGCTTCATACGAAAGTATAAATCAATCGGAGATTCCTCCAATACTTATCAACTTGTAGACTTTTTCTCCCTCTTTTATATTGGATTCCTAAAAAACAAGTCAAATCTTGATACAAGCAGTTGGACACAAACAATTCTGACACGCAAGTATACCACCTGGACAGGTCTCGCTTTCGAACGGTTATGTTTTTCCCAATTGGATAAGATAAAAGAGGCTTTAGGCATTCGCGCAGTGTTGACAAAAACATATCCATACTATGATGAGAAAATGCAATTGGATATGGTGATTGAGAGGAATGACAAATCTGTTTCAATGTGTGAAATGAAATGGTCCGACAAGCGATACGCAATGACAACAACGGATAAAGCCAAACTGATTTCCAGAGTAGAAGAACTTAAATCCATTTTCATGGGAAAAAGCATTTTCTCAGTTATGATCACAGCATCGGGACTTGTTGAGAATGATTTCACAAGAGATAACGTTAACGAGATATTGACAATTGAGTCTCTATTGTAAATTATTTTTGGCGGGAACACTAAGAAAACTATGCCAAACCGCCAAATATAAGCAATGTCTGTCATTATTTTGACATAATATTCTTTCAGTAATCATTAACGGCTTGCCTTACAAATTGCAATCATTTGGGCAGAAAACAGACATAGGTATTGGAATGAAAGCATCACTTGTCATCGTAATGACCGTATGATGACAATACCGCCACATTGACAACTTCTTCTTCAATCTCATATATAAGTCGGTGCTTCTGTGAAATACAATGGGACCACTGTCCTGATTGTTCTCCACCTAAAGCCTCCGGTTTACCGGTGCCGGTTTTCGGATGGTCTTGAAGTTCGCCGAGCAACTTGCCTGCCTTCTTGAATGCGGCAGGTTCTGATTTCTTCAACTTTGCAAGATCTTCCAGCGCTTGCGGTGCAAAAGTAAGGGTGTACATCTAATGCTTATCACTGTCATAGTTTTTCATTTTACCGCAGATATAATAAATACCAAAATGGTATCCAAATTTAAATTTGCAATTACCAAACATAATCGGATATTCAAATGTTTCAGCGTAAGTCTTGCGTGGGGGAAACACCTATTTTTTCTTGTAATGAAACCTCATCGCAAGAACAAAAACGGTAACGACATCCCCATTAAGTTGATAAACCAACCTGTCTTTATGGTTTATCCGCCCAGACCACGCTCCTGAAAACTGGTATTTCAAGGGCTCCGGTTTACCCGTTCCGGTAAATGGATGTTCTTGCAATTCCCGGAGCATAACCTTGATTTTCTCTGTGGTCTTCGGGCTGGTCTCCTTCCAGAATTTGAAATCTTCAGAAGCCTGAGGAGTAAATGCAATCTTATAGCTCATCTATGTCAACTTCCTTGAAATTACCATTCTTCACGTCTTCCATCCCTTGAAGGATAACTCGTTCCATTTCCTTGGAAGACATCAGGTATTCTGTTTCCTTAATTGAATTGAACTGGTCAAGAGGAATAAGCACGGCAGATTCACTGCCGCGGCTGATTATTACTTCCTGGCTATCATTAATCACAAGGTCC
Organism: Candidatus Egerieousia sp.; assembly: GCF_056211015.1. NCBI lineage: Bacteria > Pseudomonadati > Bacteroidota > Bacteroidia > Bacteroidales > Candidatus Egerieousia > Candidatus Egerieousia sp. Next base: position 499 of record NZ_JBAELF010000082.1, on the reverse strand, counting down.
AGATATCTTTTGACATTGGACCTGAAATTTGTTGCTGTTGTTGTTGTCATGTCAAATAATCTTATGACTACAAATATACGTACATTATTCCGTACATACAAATATCCGGACTATTTTTCCCTGTTTTCCGCACTTTTTCGTGAGCGTAGCGTCAATATACCCCACAGTTGTCTGAGAGGCACATTGATAGCATGATTTGGGTGTCCTACCTACCATTTTTTGACGGCTCCTTCAGGGAATAAAAAAGTTCCGGTCATCGCTTTAATTTTATGCACAGAAGTAATGAAATTCACGCAAAATGGAAAAATATCTATGAAATAAAATGCATAAAACTAAACCAACTGTACCGCAGGTTAAGGCTTCAAACAGCCGATAGGAGCAACCCATACTCCGTCTTTCCTTTTATAGGCATATTCCCCCGTGCCGGTAAGGACTATCAGGAATGAGGGCGACTTCATCCTTTCCGTGTCGATTTTTCCGGAAAGCTGTTTTAGGGTTT